>NZ_JBHYIG010000020.1:40821-56969 GCF_042740015.1 Streptomyces sp. NPDC059037 | reverse complement strand
GTTCAACGCCCCTGCGAGGTCAGGCTCGTAGGCATCAGGGTTGGCAGCCGCGAGGCGCCGCCGGATCTCGGTGGCCTCCACAATGGCGCTCAAGCCTTCAGCCCGCCGCCCCACCGCCCCATAGTCGACCGACAGGTTGTTCAACGACCCGGCGAGGTCGGATTCGTACGCATCGGGATTGTCCGCCGCAAGCCGCCGGTACACGGCGGTGGCCTCCTCGCTGGCCGTCAGCGCCTCCGCCCGCCGGCCCAGCTCCCCATACCGGATCGACAGGTTGTTCAACGCCCCGGCGAGATCGGGGTGGAAGGCGTCGGGATGGTCGGGGTTGAGCGCCGCCAGCTCCCGGTAGACCTTGATCAGGTCGTGGGTGAGGCGTAGCGCCAGGGAAGCCAGGGCGCGGGACGGGTGCGGGAGTGCGGCGGATACCGCCTGCAGGGCTTGCGGGGCAGGTGGCGTGGTGTCCAGGGCGGTGTCGATGGCGTGCAGGACCTCGGTGCTGATGGTCGTGCGGCCGGCGTTGGCGTGGCCGATGGCTGCGCGCGCCAGGATGGTCAGGGCCTGGGCCTGCTGGGTGAGTGTGGCGGCGGCCATGAGGGCGGGCAGCGCGGTGTCGGGGCCGGTGAACACCGTGGAGGCGTGGTGCTCGGCGATGCGGTCGGGTTGCAGGGAGCCCCAGTAGCGGCCGGGGGCCGGGGGGGTAGAGGAAGCGCAGCCACTGGGCGACGGCCGGGGCCCGGCCGGTGGGGATGTCGGGGGCGGTGGCGGTGACGGCCACCGCTTCGCTCTGGTCGGCGGCTCCGCACACCACCGCCGCGGCGACCGCGTGCCGCAGGGTCACCATCCGCAGGTCGCCGAGTTTGAACATCGGCGACGATGCGGTTCCGTCCCAGTAGCGCTCCTCGTGCCGGAGCAAGGTGGCCTCGGCGGGCTGACCGGGGGTGGTGGGGACGGGGGCGGGGCCGTGTTGCAGGAGGGTGGCCAGGGCTGTCATCTGCAGGGTCAGGGCGGAGTCGTAGCGGGGGTGGGCGAGGTCGTCGGGCGCCCGCAAGGCCGAGCCCAGGGCCGGCCAGTCCGTAGCGGTGTATCCGGAGAGGCGGCCCAGGAGCCGGGCCAGGTCGGCCACCGCGGTGGTGAAGGCCTCGGCTCGTGCATCGGCCGGGGCATTCCTCGGGAGGAGCGGAGTGAGTTCGGCGACGGGGGCATCGGCCAGAATCGCGCGGGTGGGGGCGGTGGCGTTGAGCGTCTCGTGCTTCCACTCCCCCTCGGCCCTGGCCAGGAGCAGGAGGCGGGTGGGGTGGTGGGCGGTGCGGAGGTGTTCGATCAGGCGGCGGACCTGGTGGGGCAGCGTTTCGGCGTAGTCGACGACCAGCAGCCGGGGTTGAGCGGTGTCCAGGACACTCCAGTCGGGCCCGGGCCCTGCGGGGTCGTCGGTGAGGTTGGCCCGCAGGTGCCCGGTGATCCAGCCGTCGTCGCGCAGCAGGGCGGTCAGCCGGCGGGCGAGACGGGTCTTGCCCTGCCCGCCCGGACCGGTCAGCACCCGTACCGCGAGGGTCTGCGGCTGCTCGCGGTGGCACCAGTCGCGGAGATCGGCGAGCTCGGTGTGGCGATCACGGAAGGAGACGGCTTCGACGTCGGCTTGCAGCAGCATCGCCGGGGAACGCAGGTCTCGTTCCTGAGCCGCGGGAGCCAGCAGCGCCGCGGGCTCGACGGCCTCCAGGATGGCCTCCCAGCCGCCGTGCCGGTGCAGCAGCGTACGGAAGCCGGGTTCGGCCAGCAGGTCACAGGCGCGGACCGCGGTCAGCCGGGCCCCATGGGCCGCCCTGCGGTCCCGGCACAAGACCCCGACCAGCAGGTTCCCTGACAGCAGCGCGGCCCCCGAAATCCCCGACCACTTCGTGGCCTTGGACCCGGGTGCCGGGGCGTAGGCCGGCAGCGGGTCCAGGCTCAGGACGTCGTAGCGGCCGCCCGGCCCGCCGGTGACGGGGTTGATGTGTCCCTCGAACTGTTCGACCCTGCGGATGGCCGCGTCCTTTTGCAGGCGGGGGAAGCCGCAGGCCCCGACGGGCTGCGGACGCGTGCCGATGAACCGGCCCCAGCGCTGCGGCGGGTGGGCGCGCAGATCGTGCAGGGAGGCGGGCACCGGCCAGCCGGCACCGTCGTCGATCTCGAGCAGCGCGGCATCGACGAGTTCGTCGTCCCGGCACCACCGCACGGTCGCGGCGAACTGTCCACCGCCGGACTGGCTCACCAGAACCCCGCCGTGTCCGACGGCCGCCGCGCCGCCCAGGACGTGGGCGGCGGTCAGGGCAAGACGCGGCGCCACCAGGTAGCCGCTGCCGAACCGCGGCTTGCCGTCCGCGCCCCGGTCCTGCCGGGGAACGCGGATCTGAACCACCCGGTCGGTCTGCATGTTCTCCCCCTTGCGCGGCGTGGTTCACGGCGTGGTTCACGGAGTCGCCGCTAGCCGTCGTCCTCGTCATCGACGACCTCGACGTCACCCAGGTCGCCGCTCCCCGGCAGGTGCGGCTTGAGGCAGACGGTGACCGTGTGGGTGGTCCTGCGAGCGCTCTCCTTCTTGCCCCCCAGGCCGATCACACTGAACCGGAGCCCGCCGTCGACGCCGCGGGCGCGGGCCAGTTCCATGCCCAGCTCCACCGTGATCTCGCCGAGCCCGAACCCGACCCCCCGATCCCCATCGGTGGCCACGCGCCGCTGGGCCTCGGCGACCTGCTCCCGCAGGAGTGTGATCGCGTCCGCGAGGTCCAACTCGTCATCCCCCACGCCGTTCCCGGCCATCCCCGTCACCGTCCCCCTCCGCCCCGCAGCCGCCCGGACTGCGGACACCAGCTATCAGCGTCCCACCTCCTACGGGCAGCGAGGAGGCGGAAAAGGAGAAGACGCCGACAGCCGCCCATTGATAACTTCCGGATCATGGAACCCATCGGCGAGAAAGAGATCCGCGCGTCCTTCGTCAACTGCTCCAAGGGCGAGGCCCGCCGGCTCACACTCCCCGCCGGCTTCACCGAGACGCCCTGGTCAGACCTTGACTTCCTGGGCTGGCGCGACCCCAAGGCCCCGGACCGGGGCTATGTGGTGACGGAGCGGGACGGGGCGTACGTGGGCATCGCGCTGCGGGCGTCGACCGGCGCGCGCAAGAGCATGCTCAAGTCCAGCATCTGCTCGGTCTGCGTGACCCCGCAGTCCGGCTCGGGCATCACCCTGCTGGTCGCTCCGCTGTCCGGTCCCGCGGGCCGGCAGGGCAACTCGGTCGGCATCTACATCTGCGCGGACCTGGCCTGCTCGCTCTACGTACGCGGCAAGAAGACGACGGCACTGGCCCGCCGCTTCGAGGAAAGCCTCACCCTCGAAGAGCAGAACGCCCGCACGGTGGCGAATCTGCACGGCTTCCTGGACAAGGTCCTCGAAAGCTCCCCGACGGCGGCCTGATCAACTCCCCCTGCAGGCGGTCGTCTGATCACGCCTTACCGGGCTCGACCAGCTGCAGCTCCAGGGTGGCCGACGGCTGAGCGAGCCCGGGCCCGCCGGCCTCGGCCCAGGCGATTATCTCGTCGAGCGATTCGTCGTCCACGGCGAAGCCGACCCATGCGGCTCGGCCGCCTTTGCGCCGTCCTTCCCCGGACGGCTGTACGACGATGATGTTCGCCTGCCCGCAGGGCCCGAGGCACTCACTCGTCCGTACGGCGAACCGGCCCGCCGACTCTGCGGCGGCGGCCCGCAGCCGCGCCAGTTGCCATTCGTGGTCGATGCCGGGGTTCTTACGGGCGTCTCCGCAGCAGCAGCCTCGGCAGACGACGAGCGTGCAGGGCCTTGCGGCGGCGGATCCGATGGCGATGACGGGGCTCATCCGGTGATCATCTCAGAGCATGTCCGCGCGCTGGGGCTCGGCCGAATGCGCCCCCGCCGCGATGAGTTCCCGCCGGGTCGCGAGTCTGTATCTGGTGAGCAGTCTTTATCTGGTGAGCAGTCTGTGTCCGGTGACCAATCCGTATCCGGTGACCGTCGCAGACGCCGCCCGGCACGAGACACCACGGAGGACACACCATGACCACCGCACCGGACGACCCGACCACCACCGCGCTGACCGGCCGCCCGCCCATCGTCGACCTGGACACCTGGCAGACCGAACGCGACAAGCTCCTGGTCCGCGAGAAGGCCCACACCCACGAGGGCGACGCGATCGCCGCGGCTCGCCGCCGGCTGCCGATGGTGGAGTTCGACGGGACGGTCGAGGTCGTCGGACCCGACGGCCCGGTGCCGTTCCTGGAGCTGTTCCAGGGCCGCGACGAGCTCGTGGTCTACAAGCACATGTGGCACGACGGCGAGCCGCACCAGGGGCAGTGCGCGGGCTGCACCACGACGGCCTGGCACGCGAAGGACGCCGTCTACCTCAACGCCCGCGGCGTCTCGTTCGCCATCGTGACCACCGGCCGCTGGGACGAGGTGGCCCCGTACGTCGAGTTCATGGGCTACACGCAGCCCTGGTACTCGGTGCGCGGCGTGGAGGAGCCGGTCGGCGGTGAAATGGGCTACCTCACCTGCTATCTGCGCGACGGCGACCGCGTGTTCCTCACCTACTCCACGACGGGCCGTGGCAACGAGCCGGTCAACGGCTCCTTCGGCCTGCTCGACATGACGCCCTACGGCCGCGGCGAGGCCTGGGAGGACAAGCCCGAAGGCTGGCCCGAGGGGCACGAGTCGTGCTGGTTCTGGAGCACGGACGCGGACGGGAACGCCACCTGGGGCCCGACCGGCCGCCCCGTGCCGCAGTGGACCCGCCCCGGCGCGACGCCGGTGGAACCCGGCGGCCGGCCTGGCGGTCAGGGCTGAAACGCGCGTCCGTGTCACAGGGCGTCGGGCTGCCTCGTCTCAGGGGATGCAGCCACTGACAGCTGGCCGGGGCGGTCATGGGCGCCGAGAACGTGGCCCGGCAAGATGACCGACCCCGGGGCCAACAAGCTCTGCCTGCTGTGCGCCGGCCCTGCCCTGCCGCCTTGCTTCATCGGAGCCCCGCAACCGGGGCTGTGCCCACCCGTTCCGCCCTGCGAAACGCCTGCCCACAGCAAGGACCACCGCGGCCGACAGCCCCAGGCCGGCTACGCCCCGCTCAGATAAGCCAGCCCCGGATGCACCCCCCGATACCCCTCCACCAACCGCCGCGCCACCGCCACCGAATCCACCAGCGGATGCAGCGCGAACGCCTTCACCGCGGTGGCGCGTGAGCCGCTGGACGCCGCGGCGAGGACCTCCCGCTCGACCGCCTTGACCGCGCACACAAGTCCCGTCGCGTGCAGGGGCAGCGGATCCACCGCCATGGGGTGGGCGCCGTTCGCGTCCACGGAGCACGGCACCTCGATCACCGCGTCACCGTCCAGCGCCGAAAGCGTCGTGCGATTGCGGACGTTGAGGATCAGCGTGGCCCGCTCGTCACGCGCGATGGCCCGCATCAGGGCAAGGGCGACCTTCTCGTATCCCCCGCTCTCAAGGTCTTCCTCCGCCCGCTCCCCCACCCCCGCGGCCTCCCGGTTCTCCGCCATGTACGTGGCCTCACGCTCCGCCCGCGTCGCGTCCCAGGCCTTCCAGGCGGATGACGAAGAGGAGGACGAGGGGGACGAGGAGGAGCCAGAAACCTGCGCCCGCCCCAACTCCTCGTAGAACCGCGCCTGTTGGTCCCGAAGAAACGCCCCCCGCGTCTGCTCGGCCTCCTGGTACGCCCGCACCGCCTCGCGGTTGAAGTAGTAGTAGTGCAAGTACTCGTTCGGCACGGCCCCCAATGACCGCAGCCACTCCGCCCCGAAGAGCCGCCCTTCCTCGAACGAGCCGAGCAGCGCGTCATCGCCGAGCAGCCGCGGCAACTCGTCACGCCCGTCGATCCGCAGGCCGCGCAGCCAGCCGAGGTGGTTGAGCCCCACGTAGTCGATGAACGCCGAGTCCGGATCGCCGCCAAGGATGCGCGCCACCCGCCGGCCCAGGCCCACCGGCGAGTCGCAGATGCCGATGACGCGATCGCCGAGCTCCCGGGACATCGCCTCGGTGACGAGCCCCGCCGGGTTGGTGAAGTTGATCACCCAGGCGTCGGGGGCGAGTTCACGCACCCGCCGGGCGATGCCGACGGCGACCGGAACCGTGCGGAGCCCGTACGCGATGCCGCCCGCGCCCACCGTCTCCTGCCCGAGCACCCCTTCGGCCAGCGCGACCCGCTCGTCGGCCGCACGCCCTTCGAGGCCCCCCACCCGGATCGCGGAGAACACGAAGTCCGCGCCGCGCAGGGCCTCGTCGAGATCGGTCGTGGCCGTGACGGCGGGCGCGTCCGGCACCCCCATGGCCTGGTCGGCAAGCACGCGGGCGACCGCCCCGAGCCGCGCCGCGTCCAGGTCGTGCAGCACGACTTCGGTGACCCGGCCCTCGGCGTGATCGCCGAGCAGCGCCCCGTACACGAGCGGGACGCGGAATCCGCCGCCACCGAGAATGACCAGCCTCACGTCTCAACCACCTTCTGTCGCACCACCTGACGGCCACCTCACGCACATCTGTCGACGTGTCAGAACCCACCCGTCGACAGAGGTCACGTTACGTACGATTGCCCGGCAGCGATCGACCCCCCACGGAGGCAGCGCACCCAATGACACGTTTGAAGGCACCCGCAGCACGCAAGACATCCGCGGCCCTGCTCACCGCGCTCACCCTGACCACGGCGATGGTCACCGGCGGCACCGCATCCGCCGACACCGCACCCCGCTCCCCCGGCGGCTGGCAGGAGTCGGGCAGCTCGACCGTCAACTCCCTCACCGGCAGCCAGGGCCTGGCCAGCCGCGCCGACGGCAGCCTCCTCTACCGGGGCCTCGGCTCGATACCGCTCGATCTGCGGACCAAGGGCTGGTCGCACGTGGGCGACCCGGACATAGCCGACGGCCACACCGTCGACGCCTACCAGGGCGGCGACGACGCGAAGTCGAAGATGTTCGCCGTCACGACGCCCGACGGCAAGCGCCACCTCTACGAGCACCAGCTCGACGCGGGCGAGAAGCTGAACAACTCCTTCGCCGCCGTCTCACCGGACAAGCAGTGGCTGGTGTCCGGCGAATGGGGCGACCAGCCCCGGCTCCAGGTCTTCCCCGCCCCGCTCCTCAACTCCTCGACCCCGCCCACCGGCGGAGCACTCCCCCAGGCCGGGCAGATCACGCTCGACAAGCCGGTGCGCGACATCCAGGGCTGCGACTTCGTGTCGGACACCCGACTGGTGTGCGCATCGAACGACGCGTCCAAGGAGCTGTTCCCCGAGGACCGCCCGGTCCTCCAGGTGGACCTGGCGCACGCGCTCGACGGGAAGCCCGTCACGGGCAAGGTGACCAGCCTGTTCGCCGCGCCGCAACGGAGCATCTGCCCCGGCACGTTCGAGGCGGAAGGCGTGGACTACGACTCCGCGCGCCGCACCCTGCGCGTCGAAGTGGTGCCGCCGGTGCCCTGCCTGGTGGTGACCTCCGTGTACGCGTACCGGCCGACCACGGGGTGACAGCAAGGGGCGGTTCAGGCGCTCTTTGAGGTCGGTTCAGGCTTCCTTCGGGTACCAGCGCAGCTCCACGGTGTTGCCGTCCGGGTCCTGCACGTACAGGGAGATCGCGGTGCCCCGGGCGCCGAAGCGCTTGCCTGGACCGTCCACCACCGTGAACACGCCGGAGTCGACGACCTCTTGCCAGTCGAGGGGTTCGACCACCAGGCAGATGTGGTCGACGTTGCTGCCCACCGGCTCTCCGGCGGGCGCCGTGACGAGGTCGATGATGGTGGTGGGGCTCACCCGCACCGAAGGGAAGGGGACCTTGCCGGCCCGCCATTCGTCCACCCGTACCGGCTCCAGTCCCAGCGGGCCGGTGTAGAAGGCGAGCGAACGCTCGATGTCGGCGACGTTCAGGACGAGGTGGTCGAAGGCGATCACGCGCATGGGTTGTCTCCGCGGGGTCGGGCGCCGGGGGCGCTGAGGCCGTTGTTTTCGGTGACTTCAGCATCGCCCGGCCTGGACCCATCGGTCCAACACATGCTTGTCATCTGATCCATCGTGTTTCACGATGGATCAGATGGAGCTCCAGCAGATGCGCTACGTCCTCGCGGTGGCGGAGACCGCGAACTTCACCCGCGCCGCCGAGCGGTGCCATGTCGTCCAGTCCGCGCTGAGCCATCAAGTGTCCCGGCTGGAGAAGGAATTGGGTGCCCGGCTTTTCGAGCGGACCAGCCGCAGGGTCCGGCTGACCGCCGCGGGGGAGGCGTTCCTGCCGGCCGCCCGCCAGGCGCTCGAAGCGGCCGATCGGGCTCGGGCCGAGGTGGCGGCGGCCACCGGCGAGATACGGGGCACGCTGGTCATCGGCTCGATCCCCACCGTGACGGCCGTCGATCTCGCGGCGGTGCTGCGGGACTACCGCCTGCGCTACCCCCAGGTGCGGATCAGCCTGCGGACCGGCGCCAGCGAGCGGCTCGTCGAGCAGGTGCGCGACGGCGGGCTCGACGCGGCGTTCCTCGGCGTGCAGCCCGGGTTCCGGTCACAGGGCGTCCACGACCTGGAACTCGCCCATGGGCAGCACGTCGCCGTGGTCGCCCCTGACCACCCGCTGGCCGCGGAGCACGAGGTGGACCTGAGCCGCATCGTCGATGAGGTGTTCGTGGACTTCGCCGCGGGCAGCGCCGCCCGTGCCCAGTCGGACGAGGCGTTCGCGGCGGCCGGGCTGCGCCGCGAGGTCGCCTTCGAGGTGTCCGGCGTCGAACTGCTGGCCAGGATGGTCCGCCACGGCCTCGGCATCGCCCTGCTGCCCGCGGCGTTCGCCGCCGAACTGCCGGGCGTGCGCGGTGTCCCGGTCACCAACGGTCCGGTGCGGGTGGAGCGCCTCGTCTGGAGCCGGTTCACCCCGTCTCCCGCGGCCGCCGCCTTCCTCGCCCTGCTGGGCGTCGGCACACCGCCGGCCGCGTGACCTCCTTCAGCCGCCCACCGTGGCGATGGAGCGGCCCGCCCATTCCGGGGCCGGTTCCGCGAGGCCGGTGAGGCGTTCGCGGATCTCGTCCGGGAAGGGCGTGGTGCGGCCCGCGTTCTGGTCGACGTGGAGGGCGAGCAGCTCCGTCGTCGCCACGGGGGCAGCGTCCGGGGCGGGTTCCGTCTCGGCGTCAGCGACCACGTACATCTCGTGCGTGAAGCGCGCCTTCTTCGCGTCCGCGCCCAACATGCGGGTACGGACGACGAGTTGAGAGCCCTCCGCGACGTCGTTCAGATAGCGGATGTGCGCCTCGGCCGTGTAGAGGGAGCAGCCGGTGGACTCGCGGTAGCCCCCGTGCAGGCCCGTCTCGATCATCATGGCGTCGGTGGCATAGCCGAAGACAAGGACGTAGAAGGCCTCGCTCATGTGGCCGTTGTAGTCGATCCACTCCGGCCGGACGGTACGGCGCAGAAGCGGCAACTGTGCGGTGGTGTCGGTCACTTGGCTTCCTTCCGCTGCTGCGGCAGACGGCCCGTCGCCCGCAGTACGTCGATGACTCCCTGGTCGCGTTCGGCGACCAGGTCGGCGATGGTCCTGCCGTCCGCCGCGTCGTCGCATCCGGCGACCACGGCGTCGTACAGCTTCTTGTCGAGCTCGGGTGCTTCGAGGCGCGTCCACGGCGACTTCAGGGACGGACCGAAGTGGTCGAGCATGTGGGCCATGCCGCCCTCGCCGCCCGCGAGCGCGAAGGTGAGCATCGGGCCCATGAACGCCCAGCGCAGGCCCGGCCCTTCGGTGATCGAGTCGTCGATCTCCCGGACGGTGGCCTCTCCGTTGGCGACCATGTGCAGGGCCTCGCGCCACAGGGCTTCCTGGAGGCGGTTGGCGATGAAGCCGGGGACTTCGTCCTGCATGGTGATGACGGACTTGCCCGCGACCTCGTAGAAGCGGGACGCCCAGGTCACGGCCTCGGCGTCGGTGCGCTCCCCGCCGACGACCTCGACGAGCGGGATCAGGTACGGCGGGTTGAAGGGGTGTCCGACGACCAGGCGGCCGGGAGTGGCCGCTTCGGTCTGCATGTCGGTCATCGGGTAGCCGGAGGTGGAGGAGGCTATGACGACTCCGGCGGGCGCTGCGGCATCCAGCTTGGCGAGCAGGTCGCGCTTGAGCTCCAGCTTCTCGGGGGCGCTCTCCTGCACGAACTGGGCCTCGGCGACGGCCTCTTCGAGGGTGGCGGTCACGGTGAGCCGGTCCTGCGAGGCTCCTTCGGCTAGACCGAGCTGGGTCAGCGCGGGCCAGGCGGCGTCGACGAGACGGCGCAGCTTCTGCTCGGCGTCGGGCGCGGGGTCCCAGGCGGTGACGTCATAGCCACGGGCCAGGAAGTGCGCGACCCATCCGCCGCCGATGACACCGGCGCCTACGCAGGCGACGCGGCGTACTTCTTCGGGGGTGGTCGTGGTGGTCATGAGGGGGATCCTTTCTTGCTGCGCGGGGCGCGGGGAACTGCGCGACCAGCCACAGCGACGCCGCAGACGAATGGCCGCGCAATCCGGCGAAGCGCTACACGCGGGACTTGAGGCCCAGCTTCCGGCGGGCCTCGTCCGGCGTGGCGACACGCGAGCCGAGGTTCTCGGTGATCTGCACGGCGCGCTCGACGAGCTGCGCGTTCGTCACCTTGTTGCCCTTGCCGAGGTACAGGTTGTCCTCGAGGCCGACGCGGACCTGACCGCCGAGCAGGATGGACTGGGCGACCCACGGCATCTGCATCCGGCCGAGCGCGAAGCTGGCCCACTGGGCGCCTTCGGGCAGCATGTTGACCATGGACTGGAGGACGCCCGGGTCGGCGGGGGCGCCCCACGGGATGCCCATGCAGAGCTGGAAGACGGTGGGGGCGTCGAGCAGTCCCTCGGCGATGAGCTGCTTGGCGAACCACAGCTGACCGGTGTCGAAGATCTCCAACTCGGGCCGCACGCCCAGCTCTTGGATGCGCTTGGCGCCCTGGCGGAGCATGTCGGGGGTGGAGATGTAGAGGTTGTCGCCGAAGTTGAGGGAGCCGCAGTCGAGGGTGCAGATGTCGGGGAGCAGGTCCTCGACGTGCGGGAGGCGGTCGAGGCCGCCGACGAGGTCGGTGCCGGGCAGCTCGCCGAGCTCCTTCAGCGGCTGGACCGGGTCGATGACCAGGTCGCCGCCCATGCCCGCCGTCAGATTGATGACGACGTCGGTGCCGGTCTCCTTGATCCGCTCGACGACCTCGCGGTACAGGCGGGGGTCGCGCGACGGATCACCGGTCTCGGGGTCGCGGACGTGGATGTGCACGACGGCGGCGCCCGCGTCGGCGGCCTCGACCGCCGACTTGGCTATCTGCTCGGGCGTGACGGGGACGTGCGGGCTCTTGCGGACGGTGTCGCCGGCGCCGGTGAGGGCGGCGGTGATGATGACGTCTTGGTTCACGGGCATGGTGAACTCTCCCTGGAGTAGGGGCTGTTGGTGTTGGTTGATGCGTACGTTCGTGAAGTGGCGCGCGGTCAGTTCCGCGGGCGGGGCGCGGTGAGCGTCGACTCGACGTACACAAGAAGCGCCTCGTGCATGTCGTCGGGGGACGTGCCGTCGCCGCCGGGGGTCGAGGCGAGGACCTGTGTCGCCAGGCCGTCGATCAGGGCGGTGAGTCTGAGCGCCGCCGATTGCGGCTCGACGAGGCGGAACACGCCCTGCTCGACGCCGCGCCGGATGACATCGGCGACGGTGGCACGCCACTGCCGGTAGTAGTCGGCGTGCAGCCGGCCGACGGCGGTCGAGCGGGCGGCCTCGGCCCACAGGTCGAGCCAGACGCTCCACTGCCAGCGCTGCTGCGGGGTGCGGGGGATCTGCAGTTCGATCAGCTGGCGCAGTTCGTCGGCGGCGTCGGCGGCGTCCGCGACCCTGGCCGCGCGGCGGGCGGTGTCCTCGTCCATGCACCAGCGGACGGCGGCTTCGAGAAGGTCGTCGCGGCCGGGGAAGTGGTAGTGGATGGCGGCGCTGCTGGTGGCGCAGGCCTCGGCGATGTCGGCCACGCGGACGGCGTGGAATCCCCGCTCGGCGACGAGCCGCACCGTCTCCCGGACGATCTGGAGGGGGCGGCCGCCTTCCGGGACGGCGGTGCGTTCGCGCTTCGCGGGGGCTGTGGTCGTCTGGGTGCCCAGGAGCCAGCCCGCGTCGACGCCGCCGGTGTCCGCGATGCGGGCGAGTTCGGCGGCGGTGAAGCGGCGGGTGCCGCCGAGGGAGCGGGAGAGCTTGGAGGGGTCCATCACGATGCGGCGGGCGAATTCGCGCTGGGTCGTGCCGGCGTCGGCGATGACTTTGCGGACGCGGTCCGCCACCTCGGGGTCTTGCTGCATGCCGGGCACGGTACCTTCGCGTTGCGCTGACCGCAATCTCGGTGGGCCTGTGGTCGGCGATACCCTGCGATTGCGCCCCTGACTGACGTATCAGTTACCGCAACGTCACGCTTCTGCCCCGGGCGCACCCGGCAGCGGGCGTTGTGCCCACCCCTCCCGCGCTGCGGGGTCATCGGGTGGGTGGGCGGGAAAGATCCGTCGCGGAGCGGCGGGCCAGGGAAGCCCCCCACCGCCCCGCAGTGGAGCAAGGTCAGACCCTCTCCTGCACCCCCTTGACGAACTCATCCAGGAACGGATCCGCAATCTTCACCGGCCCGTGCTGATGATGCTCCGCCGGGTCCACCTGGATCGAGGAGGCCCGCCCGGCGGCCTCCTCCATCGCGGCGAGCGACTTCGCCGCGGCGTCCGCGTCGCCCGACTGCTCCGCGGTCAGCGCCGCGAGCCCATGCCGCAGGGCCGCGCCCCACAGCTCCGTGGCGTCCAGCCACTGCTTCGCATCGTGGAGGAACAGCGGGTCCGGCAGACCGTCCCGCAGCACCGCGGGGACCCGCTCGATCTCCCGAGCCGTGGGGCGCAGTTCCCGTACCGCCCCGGAGGGGGCACTCTCGTACCGCTTCCAGAACGCGTCCAGCTTCGGCCCGAGCACGGGCGACTGCGGCTGCCAGTTCGACTCACCGAACGTCGGCGCCGCATGGTTGAGATCCACGAACGTCTGCACCGCGTCGGCGATCCGCTCATCGCCCCCGGCGAGATACAGCGCAGCCTGCCGCGCCGACCGCGTCCGCTCGTACCCCCGGTCGTTCCAGGAGAAGTCGTTCATGGTGAAGACGGCCAACTTGCTCGCCGCCTCCTGGTTCATCGGGTTGGAGACGATGCCACTCAGGTGCCCCGAAAGACCCGCCTCCCGCTTGTCGTAAGGAGCCAGCAGCAGCCGCCCCGCCGTACGCGCGAAGTCGTTGACGGGGTAGTTGTCCCAGACGAACACCTTCCGCCCGAACAGCTCGGCGGCCTTCTCCGCCTGTGCGTTGGTGATCTCGGGCGGGACGACGTCCGTCCCGGTCCACATCACCTCCACCGCGCCGTCCAGCTCGGCCCGCATCGTCTGCTTGTACGCGGTGTCCGTCAGGTCGCCGTACTCGGTGGGCACCATCTGCAGCGGATTGGCACCCTCCTTCTGCGCGATGAAGTCCCGCTGGATGGTGTTGAGGAGACCCACCTGCGCCTTGGCCGCCGGGCCACGGCCCGGCTCACCGAACTTCGCCTTGTCGCCCTCGCAGTTCCACTTGGTGTAGCTGATGTCGTCCAGCGGAACCGAGAAGGACCGCACGCCCAGGTCGTACAGCGCCTGGAGCTTCGCGGTCAGCGCCTTGACGTCCGCCGGGTCCGAGTAGCAGATGGACCCGCCGGGCGATACCGCGAAGGTGAAGCGGACATGGTTGGCGGTCGCGCGGTCGACGAGCTTGCCCAGCTCGGCGAGCTTGTCCGCCGGGTAGGGCTCGCGCCACTTCTCGCGGTGGTAGGGATCGTCCTTGGGCGCGTACACATAGGTGTTGGCCTTGGTGTCGCCCAGGAAGTCCATCTGGTCGAGGCGTTCGGCCTCGGTCCAGGGCGGGCCGTAGAACCCTTCGATGCTGCCGCGCAGCGCCATGGAGGGGAAGTCGGAGACCTCGGCCCCCGCGATGCGGCCGCGCGCCATGAGCCGGCCCAGGGTCTGGGCGGCGTAGAACTGCCCGGTCGCGTCCGTGCCGCCGAGCGCGACGGTGCGGTGCCCGGCCCGCAGCGCGTAGCCCTCGTCCTGCTCCGGCACCTTGGTCGCGCCGAGCGCCTTCGCGATGTCGGGACGGGTGGCCGGGCCGAGCAGCACCGTCAGCGGGGCGCTGCCCGACGTCTTCGTCCGTACGTCGATGTCGCGCACCCCGTGGGCGCGCAGGACCTCGGTGACGCGACGCTGAGCCGCCTCATCCGTGTCGTCGCCGACGACGAGTTCGGCCCGCCGCGCGAGCGGCACGTCGTCGCCCGCACGGGCCATGTGCTGCGGGGTCGGCGACACGACGGGGAGCCGGCCGGACATGGCTTCCTCCTCAGCGGACTGGGTGGACGGCGGCGCGGCGGCCGCCGACGGGGCGAGGGGAACGGCGAGGACGGCGAGCGCGAGAAGCGCCGTCCTCGGTCTGAGAGAGCGTGTGGTGCGGGGCATAGGGCCTCCGAACTTCGGGATGGGGGTGCGGGTGGGATCAGGAGGGCACGCCGGGGGCGCGCCCGTAGGGGCGCGGGGCTGTGACATATGCGGCTCCGCCGCGCGGGCGCGACCAGCCCCCACCGGCCCGCGGTGAATGAACCGCACATCCAGCGGGGCGCTCAGTCACGTGTATGCGCGCGATACAGATCGAGCTCGCTGTCGAGTTCCAGGGCGACGACCGTGCAGAGGGGATCAAGGACGTCGTCGGTGAGATGGACGTACTCCCAGCCGGGTACGTCCCCCAGGCCCCCGACCCTCTCGTGCGGCACCTCGACGTCCTTGCCCAGGACTCGCGCGGACGTCACCGCGTTGCGTACGCCCCGCAGGACCACGTACTCGTTGGGCCGGTCGAAGAGGAACAGATACAGGGTGCGGCGGTCGGCCGAGAGCGTCGACGGTCCGTAGAAGTGGCCGTGCGGAAGGCCGCGCACCGTGCCGTAGACGGCGTCGGTGTGCCGGGACGTCCAC
The DNA here is from genome assembly GCF_042740015.1 of Streptomyces sp. NPDC059037. Lineage (NCBI taxonomy): Bacteria > Bacillati > Actinomycetota > Actinomycetes > Kitasatosporales > Streptomycetaceae > Streptomyces > Streptomyces sp. NPDC059037. The sequence continues at coordinate 41,913 of NZ_JBHYIG010000020.1, read as the reverse complement.
TCCCCCAGCGCTTCGAGGCGCTCGGTCTGCTCGGGGAGGAGCGTGCCGTCCTCCTTCGGGCCGACGTCGAGGAGGAGGTTGCCGCCGCCTCCGATGGCCTCCGCGAAGATGCGGACCAGCTGTCGGGGCGACTTGTGGTGGTCGTCCTGCGGCTGGTGGCCCCAGGAGTCGTTGACGGTGAGACACAACTCCCATGGCTGCGACGGCGGTTCGATGGGCACGCCCTGTTCGGGCGTCGCGTAGTCGCCGTGCCCGGTGAGGCGGCCGTTGACGACCGTGTGCGGGGACAGCGCGCGGATCTCCTCGGCGAGTTCCGCCATCCGCCACTGTTCGGGGCTGCGCTCCCACTCCCCGTCGAACCAGAGCAGGTCGGGCTCGAACCGTTCGAGCAGTTCCCGTACCTGTGCGCGGTGGAAGGCGAGGAAGTCCGCCCACCGCTGCTCGGACTCCTCGCCGGCGGCGGGCATCGAGTAGCGGTTGCCGCGCTCGGCGGGGTCCTGTCCTTCGGGGCGCACGGTGGCGTAGTCGGGGTGCGACCAGTCCAAGTGCGAGTAGTACAGGCCGACTTTGATGCCCCGGGCGCGCAGGGCGGCGACGTACGGGGCGATGAGGTCGCGGCCCGCGGGGGTGCGTTTGACGACGGACAGGTCGTTGGCCGCGGTGTCCCACAGGGCGACGCCGTCGTGGTGCTTGGCGGTGAGGACGGCGTAGCGGGCGCCCGCGCGGACGAACAGGTCCGCCCAGGCCTCGGGGTCGTACGCGGCGGCGGTGAAGCCTTCGAGCTGCGCCATGTAGCGGTCGTAGGGCACCTGGTCGTGGAAGAAGGACCAGGACTCGGCGACCCCGTCCACGCTGTAGATGCCCCAGTGGAGGAAGATCCCGAGCTTGGCATCCGTGAACCACGGCTGAATCACTGGCTAGTTCTCCTCGTCGAGAAGGTCGTCGTAACGCGTGTCGTAGCTCCAGCAGTGGGCGCCGGGGCCCCTCGGGCAGGTATGGGGGCGGGGGGGGGCGGGGGGGGGGCCCCACCCGAGGGCGCGGGGCGCGGGGGGCGCGTGGGCGCCCCGGAGGCGCGGGAGGCACCCGAGGCGC
>NZ_JBHYIG010000020.1:0-40811 GCF_042740015.1 Streptomyces sp. NPDC059037 | reverse complement strand
GAGGGGGGGGCGGGGCGGGACGGCGGTGGCGCACACCGGATTCGCGATCGGGCAGCGGGGGTGGAAGCGGCAGCCGGTGGGCGGGTCGACCAGGCTGGGCGGTTCGCCGAGGGTCTCCTCGTCGTCGAGGACCTCTGGCTCGTCGAGGAGTCCGCCCCGGTCGGGGTCGGGCGCGGACTCCAGCAGGAGCCGTGTGTAGGGGTGTCGGGGGTTTTCCACGAGCGCGTCGCCCGGACCCGATTCGACGAGCTGGCCCGCGTAGAGGACCTTGATCTCGTCGGCGAAGTAGCGGGCGCTCGCGATGTCGTGGGTGATGTAGAGGATCGCGAGGCCCTCGTCGTCGCGGAGCCTGCCGAGGAGGTTGAGGATGTCGAGGCGGATGGAGACGTCGAGCATCGACACCGGTTCGTCGCCGAGCAGCACCTTGGGGCGGGCGGCGAGCGCGCGGGCGATGGCGACGCGCTGGCGCTGGCCGCCGGAGAGTTCGTGCGGGAACTTGTCGATGAACTGGTCGGCCGGGGTGAGGTTGACCCGCTCCAGGAGGTCGACGACCGCCTTTTCCGTCTCCGCCCGGCCGCGCACGTGGCCGTGCAGCCGCAGCGGCCGGCCGAGGATGTAGCGCAGCCGGTGCACGGGGCTCAGCGAGGAGAAGGGGTCCTGGAAGACCATCTGCACCTGGCGGTAGTACGCCCGTTTGCCCTTGGCCGAGCGGGCCGCCACGACGGGGGCTCCGTCGAGGCGGATCTCGCCCTCGGTGGGCGGGTAGCCGAGCGCGAGCAGCCGGGCAAGGGTCGACTTGCCGCTGCCGCTCTCGCCGACGAGCGCGGTGATGCGGCCCTGGTGCAGGGCCAGGGTGGTGGGTTCGACGGCGCGTACGACCTTGCCGTGCTGTCCGGGGCCGTGCAGCGGGAAGCGCTTGGTGACCTCGCGGGCCTCAAGTACCGGTTCACGTAGCGGTTCGAGTATCGGTTCAAGTACCGGTTCACCCAGGGACATTGGTGCTCCTCGGCTCGTGCTGCTGCTCCTGAGGCCCGCCGTGGAGATGGCAGGCCACCTCGCCGCCCGCCGTGGCGAGCAGCTCGGGTACTTGTTCGTCGCAGGGGTCGAACCGCTTGGGGCAGCGCGGATGGAAGGGGCAGCCCGTCGGCGGGTGCCGCAGGCCCGGCGGGGAGCCGGGGATGCCGGTGATCTCGCGGCGCGGGCCGCGCAGCGGAGGGAAGGCGCCGCGCAGTGCGGCCGTGTAGGGGTGCCGGGGGTCGGCGTACAGCTGTCGGGCGGGTCCTGTCTCGACGACCCGGCCCGCGTACATGACGGCGATCCGGTCGGCGATCTCGATGAGCAGCGAGAGGTCATGCGTGATGAAGATGACGGAGAACCCCAACTCGCGCTTCAGCCGCGCCACTTGGCGCAGGATCTGACGCTGCATGACCACGTCCACGGCAGTCGTCGGCTCGTCCATCACCACGAGGTCCGGTTCGCACGCGAGCGCGAGCGCGATGGTGGCGCGCTGCCGCATGCCGCCGGAGAGTTCGTGGGGGTAGGCGCGCACCCGGTCGGCCGGGATGCCGACCATGCCGAGCAGCTCCCCCGCACGCCGCCAGGCGGCGTCCCGCGACAGGCCGCGGTGCAGCCGCAGTACGTCGGCGAACTGGGCGCCGAGCCGGTGCACCGGGTTGAGCGCGTTCATGGCGCTCTGGAAGACGATCGCGACGCGCTCCCAGCGCAGGGCGCGCAGCTCGCGTTCGGTGAGCTTGAGCAGGTCGACCGGCGGCCCTTCGCCGTGGAGGTGGACCGTGCCCGCCGTGGTGACGGCCGGCGGCCGCTCAAGCCGGGTGAGGGCCGTGACCAGCGTCGACTTGCCGCAGCCGCTCTCCCCTACGATCCCCAGGGTCTCCCCGCGGTACAGGGTGAGGTCGACGTCGCGTACGGCGTGGACGGGTTCGGCCCGGTCGAAGTAGTCGACGCGCAGTCCGCGCGCCCGCAGCAGCACGTCCGCGGTGCCGTCCGGGGTGCTCATCGTGCCTCCTCGGTGGTGCGCAGGGCCGCGGCCGCCGCCCGGCGGCGCACCGCCCTGCCCGGCTTGCGAAGGCGGGGGTTGGCGATCTCGTCGATGCCGAAGTTGATGAGGCCCGCCGCGACGCCGATGACGGCGATGCACGCGCCGGGCGGGATGAACCACCACCAGGCGCCGCGCGCAAGGGCCGAGGCGTTCTGCGCCCAGTAGAGCATCGAGCCCCAGCTGGTGAGGTTGATGTTGCCGAGGCCGATGAAGGAGAGCCCCGCGTCGGCGAACATCGAGAGGACCACGGCGGACAGGAAGCTCGCCGAGATCAGCGGCGCCATGCTGGGGATCAGCTCGCGGGTGATGATCCACCAGCGGCTCTCGCCGGTCATCTCGGCGGCCGTGACGAAGTCCCTTCGCCGCAGCGAGAGCGTCTGCGCGCGCTTGCCGCGGGCACCCCACGGCCAGGACGTCAGGCCGATGATGAGGGCCACCGTCAGCCAGCCGCCGCGCCCCTTGACGTAGCTCGCGACGATGATCAGCAGGGGCAGGCTGGGAATGACGAGGGCGATGTTCGTGCCGGCCGTGAGCAGCGCGTCCGCCGTGCCGCCCAGATAGCCGCCCGCGACGCCGACGAGCACCGACAGGGTGGTCGAGATGACGGCGGCGACCAGTCCCACCAGGAGCGAGACGCGGCTGCCGACGACGAGCTGGGCCAGGACGTCCTCGCCGGTGGCGGTCGTCCCCAACAGATGGGATCCGGACGGTGGTTGCATGCCGTCGGCGGTGTGGATGGCGGTGGCGGACAGCCCGAAGACGTCCTCCACGAGGAAGGGCCCGGCCAGCGCGAACAGCGCGAAGAACACCAGGATCGCGATCCCGGCCCGCACCTTGCGGTTCTCCGGCAGCCGTCCCTTGAGACTCTTGAGGGTGAGGTTCATGCGCGGCCCTCCCTGGCCCGTGGGTCGATCAGGCCGTACACGGAGTCGGCGAGGAAGTTCGCGGCGAGGACCGACAGCGAGACCATCAGGAACAGCGCCTGCATCAGCGGGTAGTCGACGCTGGCGACGGACTGGTAGAGCAGATAGCCGACGCCGGGATACGCGAAGACGGCCTCCACCAGGAGCTGTCCGCCGACCACGTTGCCGATGTTGATGGCGAACCCGGCGACGCTCGGCAGGATCGCGTTGCGGGCCGCGTACCGGAACATCACCCGGCTCCTGCCGAGACCCTTGGCGCGGGCGAGGAGGACGTAATCCTCGGAGACCGTCGTGATCATCATGTTCCGCATGCCGATGTACCAGGTGGCCGACCAGCCGAGCGCGATGGTGAGCGCGGGCAGCGCGGCATGGCTGATGACGCTGCCGATGAACTCGGCCGTGAAGCCCGGCGTCAGGTCACCGTCGTACGCGCCGCCCGTCGGCAGCCAGGCCAGCTGGAAGCCGAAGACGAGGACGAAGAGCAGCGCGATCCAGAAGGTGGGAAGCGCGTTGAGGAACATCGCGCCCGGCGTCGCCACCGAGTCGACGCGTGAGCCCGCGCGGCCGCCCGCCATGATGCCGCCCGCCGTGCCGATGACGAAGGACAGGACGGCGGTGATGCCGACGAGCCCGATCGTCCACGGCAGGCCCGCGCTGATGACGTCCCACACCGGTGTCGGGAAGAACGCCACCGAGAGCCCGAAGTCGAGGTGCGCGACCTGGCCGAGGTAGGTGACGTACTGGCTCCACAGCGGTTCGCCCGGATCGCCGAACAGCCGGTAGATGCTGGCGATCTGCTCGCCGGAGAGCGCCGAGCGGCCCTGCATCTGCGCGATGAGCGCGGACGCCGGGTCGCCCGGCATCAGCCTGGGCAGCAGGAAGTTGAGCGTGACGGCGATCCAGGCGGCGGCCAGATAGAAGCCGAGGCGCTGTACGAAGTAGCGGCCGGCGCCGAGCCTGATCCGGCGCGCGGGCCGTTCCTTTGGCCTTTCGCCTGCCGCGACGACAGCCGCCGTTTCGGAGGGGGCCGTCATGCGCCTAGCCCGCCTTCGCGGGGCGGAGGGACAGGATCGTCTGCACCATGTCGGTGGGGCCCGCCCAGGGCGCGGGGATGGCGTAGGGGTTCTTCTCGTCGGGCCAGCCGGTCCAGTTCTTGCTGTTGTACTGGGCGGAGGCGCCGTTGGTGATGAGCGGGGCCGCGGGCACCTCGTCGATCATCAGCTTCTCCAGCTTCGCGGAGAGCTTCTTGATGGCCGCGTCGTCGCCCGCGCGCTCCATCTCCTTGAGGATGCCGTCGGCCTTCGCGCTCTTGTAGTGGCCGTAGTTGGTCCAGATGCCGACGTTGTCGCTGTGCAGCATGTCCCGGTAGAAGTTGTACGGCGTGTTGTAGAAGACGGCGCCGCCGACCAGGACGTCGAACTCGGCCTGCTGGCGTGCCGTGTCGAGCTGGGCGCTCGGCATGGGCTGGACCTCGACCTTGACACCGGCCTTCTTCAACTGCTGGGCGAGGACCTTGTCGCGCTGGATGGAGTCGGCGAACTCGGTCACTTCGAGGATCGTGAAGCTGAGCTGCTTGCCGTCCTTGCCGACGAGCTTCCCGTCCTTCATCTCGTATCCGGCCTTGGCGAACTCCTTCTCGGCTGCCGCCAGTTCGGGCTCGGGCTGATCGGCGTCCTGATACTCGCCGTCGATCCATTTGCCCTGCGTCTTGGTGTCGAGGCCGGTGAGGTTGAGCGGCTTGAGCATGCCCGGATTGCCGAGGTCGGCGAGCTCGGAACGGTCGACGGCGAGGGAGAGGCCCTTGCGGACGTGGACGTTCTTGAACGGCGCCTTCTTGTGGTTGAAGAACATGTAGGTGCCGCCGTAGGTGGGGTACCAGGCGTGGTGGTTCTTCGGGTCCTTGTCGACGTAGCTCTTCTTCACGTCGGGGACGGCGCCGCCGCTCCACTCGACCTCGCCGCTGAGCAGCTTCCCTATCTCGGACGACGAGGAGACGACCGGTGCCTTGAGGGTCTTCACCGGCACCTTCTGCTTCCAGTAGTCGTCCCTGGCCTCGAAGGTGAGCTGCTGGGCCGCGTACCGCTTGAGCTTGTACGGGCCGCTGGCCACCGGGTCGGGGTTGGTGAAGGTCTTGCCGTCCTTGCCCTTCCAGATCTTGGCGGGGACGGGGCGGATGGAGCCGATGTTGCGCAGGCGGGCGTAGCCGGGGGTGTCGAAGGTGATGACCACGGTGTGGTCGTCGGTCGCGGTCGCCTTCTCGTACTCGAACCGCCAGTCCACCGGCAGGTCCTGCTTGGTGACGTACTCCAAGGCGAAGATGACGTCCTTGGCGGTCAGCTTGGTGCCGCCGCTCCAGTTGGCGCGCTTGTCCAGATCGATGGTGATCTTCTTGCCGCCGTCGGACCAGGAGTACTTGGTGGCGAGCCAGGGGACGAACTTGCCGCCCTGGAGGTTGTTGAAGGAGAACAGCGGCTCGTACTGGAAGCCGAAGGTGCCCTGGCTCGCCTTCACCGAGAAGGGGCTGAAGTTGCGGGCGATGGTGTTGCCGGAGAAGCCCATGTTCACGGTCAGCGAGTCCGTGCCCCTGCCGCCGGAGGCGGTGGGGGTCGCCGAACAGCCTGCGGTGACGGCGAGCGCGAGAGCGGCCGCGCCCGTGACGCCCAGTCTGGTCCACTTCATGGCGGGTTGATACCTCCGGGTTGGCAACGTTGTCTCAAGGCGGGGACGTGCGTGTGCGTGGGGGGCGGTGCTCAGGGGGCGGCGCGGGCCGCGGTGCTGCCGCGCGCCTCCAGGTGCGGGAGCTGGTCCTGGACGCGGACGGCGGGGCCGCCGTCGAGGAGGGCGATCAGCTGCTCGGCCGCGTGCCCGCCGTAGACGGCGGTGTCGCGGACCAGGGCGGTGAGCGCGGGGTGGGTCGAGCGGGTCAGGACGGAGTCGTCCCAGGCGACGATCGCGAGGTCCGTGGGTACGGAGATGCCGTGCTCGGCGGCGACACCGAGACCGGCGACGGCCAGCACGTCGTTGTCGTACACGATCGCGGTGGGCCGCCGCTCCCCCGCGAGGACCCGGCGGGTGGCCTCGGCCCCCTGGGCGTCGGAGTAGTCCGTGGTGAGCGAGTGCACGTCGGTCAGGCCGCGCCGGTCGGCCTCGGCCCGCAGCGAGCGGATGCGGCGCCGGGTGTGGGTGAGTTCGGGGAGCCCGGCGATGTGCGCGATGCGGCGGTGGCCGAGCAGGTACAGGTGGTCGACGATGGAGGCCATGGCGAGGGCGTCGTCGGCCCAGAGGTTGGAGATGCCGGGATAGTCGGTGTGCGGCTCCGGCAGGGTGCCCACGACGACCGCGGGCAGTCCCAGTTCGTCGAGGAGCGGGAGCCGGGGGTCCGTGCCGCGCGGGTCGACGACGAGCATGCCGTCGACCCGGCGCTCGGCCCACCAGCGGCGGTAGACCGCGCACTCCGCGTCGATGTCCTCGACGACCTGGAAGAGCAGCCCGAGCCTGCGGCGCGAGAGCACCTCCTGGATGCCGGAGACGAGCTGGAGGAAGAACGACTCGACGCCCAGCGTCCGGGCCGGTCTGGCCAGGACGAGCCCGACCGTGCCCGAGCCTTCCCCGGAGAGGGCCCGCGCGGCGGCGCTCGGCCGCCAGCCGAGCTCTTCGGCGACCCTGCGGACGCGGTCGCGGGTGGACTCGGAGACTCCGGGGCGCCCGTTGAGCGCGAAGGAGACGGCGCTCTCCGAGACACCGGCCCGCACGGCGATGTCCTTGATGGTGGGGCGCCGTGCCGGAGTGCGACGCATGCGTGACCTCCCCTCGCGTTGACTGACCGTTGACCGACCGCTGGCTGACCGCTGACTGGCCGTTGGCCGACCGCTGACTGGCCGTTGCTGGAACGGCGCCTGGCTAAAGCGCTTGAGGGCGAGCAGGCTAAAGCGCTAAAGATGCCCGCGACAAGGGGGTGTGAGAATACAAATTCCGGTGCCGTTACGGGTATTGACGAGGCCGTGTTTCTGCTTCACTCTCACCCGGATGAGCCCAGAACCAGGCCATCAGCCCTTCATGCACGGCTACGACGCCGAGGCGCTGAAGAACTGGAGCCCGCGGTCCGACCGTTGGGCCCGCTACTTCCGCTCACGTGTTCCGCTCGCGCCCCGCATCGCACCCTTCCCCGCCACCCAGGCCCGGCCCGAACTCCCCACCGGCGCCCAGGTGATGAACCTGTGCAACGACTACGACGGGGCGTTCTTCACCGCCCGGAAGTACGACGACTCCTTCGCCCGGCGGCTGCTCCGCTTCTGGCAGTACACGGACTTCCACGGCTCCTGGCACGGTCTGCCCGTCGACGGATCGCCGGTGGCCGAACCGGTCCACGGCCTGATCAACCCGCCCAATCCCGCCTACACGGACGCGGCGCACCGCAATGGCGTCAGAAGCCTCGGCTGCTGGTTCTGGCCGCGGCCGGGCGCGTTCGCCGCGTATCTCGAACGGCGCCCCGACGGCTCGTACCCGGTGGCGGACAAAATGATCGAGTTGGCCGCCTACTTCGGGTTCGACGGCTATTTCATCAATCACGAGGCCGAGACCCCGCCGGACGAGGCGAAGCGGCTGCGCGAGCTGCTCGGATATCTGCGGTCCCGCGCACCGGAGGGCTTCCACATCCAGTGGTACGACACGATCCGGCCCGACGGCGGGCTCGACTACCTGAACCACCTGAACGAGGAGAACGCCCCTTGGCTTGAGGCGGGCGCCGACAGCTTCTTCGCCAACTACTGGATGACCGAGACCGGCGTCGAGACCTCCCGGGCCACGGCGCTGCGGCTCGGCCGCGACCCGTACGAGGCGGTGTTCCACGGCACGGAGAACGAGCAGTTCGGCTTCGATCCGGAGTACGACCCGCGCCTCGTCTTCCCCGAAGGCCGCCCGGCCAGGACCAGTTGGGCCCTTTTCGGCTCGCACTTCGTGTGGGAGCTGCATCCCGGGCACGAGGACCCGGACGCGCAGGACGCCGTCTTCGAACGGGAGCGCCGCTACTGGTCGGGGCCGTCCTGCGACCCCACGCGGACCGGCCGCGGCCTGACCCACGAGCCCGGCGCCCCCGAGCCGGACAACCACCTCAAGTGGGACGGCGTGGCGCACTACGTCACCGAGCGATCGGTGATCGGCGCCTTCCCCTTCGTCACCCGCTTCAACACCGGCCACGGCCGCGGCTTCTTCCTGGCGGGGCGCCGGGCGAGCGACGCGGACTGGTACAACGCGTCCGTCCAAGACATCCTGCCCACCTGGCAGTTCTGGTCCGAGGGAGGGGACGCGCCTCCGGACTTCGACTACACACAGGCGTACGACGGCGGCTGCTCGCTGCGCCTGCCGGGCGGCGCGACGGTCCGCCTCTACAAGACGGAACTCGCGGTGCGCACGGGCGCGGAGAGGGTCTCGGTCACGTACGCGGGGGCCGGGGGCGCCCTGGAGGTGGGGCTGCTCTTCGCCGACGACCCGGAGCGCTTCGTGTGGCTGCGGGCGGGGTCGGGCCCCGGCACCGGAACCGGATGGCGTACCTCCGCCCACCCCCTCACGGAGTTCCGCGACCGCACGATCGCGGCGCTTGCCGTGCGCCCGGCATCCGAGGTTCACCTCGGCGAACTCGCCTTGCGGGACACCGAGTTCGCCGAGTTCACCGCACCACCGTCACGCCCCAAGGCCTTCCAGGTCGACACCGCGTACGTAGCCGAAGACGGCGCCGACTCAGCCGAGGTCTTCCTCTCCTGGCGCATCGCGGACCCCGGAGAGGTCTGGTACTACGACCTGCGCCGGGAGGACGAGTGGCTCGGGCGGATCTACGACGAGGTGTACTACGTGAAGTCGCTGCGGCGGCACGGGGACGAGGCGGCCACGGAGCTGACGCTCACACCGGTCGCCCCCGACGGCACACCGGGCGAGCCCGCTGCCTGCTCCATGAACTGGGTTTGAGTTCCACGGATCACGCGATGGTGTGACGCGGCGTCGGCCATCGCATCGTCCGGCGCCGTACGGGTAGTGCTGTGTGGCTCATATGCCGCCGCGCGAGGAGAAGACGACCGAATGTCGCAGCCGTTCGACCTGCCCACCTTCTACATGGTTCACCCCGCCCGCCTCAACCCGCATGTGGAAGAGGCGAAGGCGCACTCCAAGAAGTGGGCACGCGACATGGGGATGCTGGAGGGCTCGGGTGTCTGGGAGGAGAGCGATCTGGACGCCCACGACTATCCGCTGCTGTGTTCCTACACCCACCCCGACTGCGACGGCCCCGCGCTGTCGCTGGTCACCGACTGGTATGTGTGGGTGTTCTTCTTCGACGACCACTTCCTCGAACTCTTCAAACGCACCCAGGACCGCGAGGGCGGCAAGGCCTATCTCGACCGGCTTCCGGCCTTCATGCCCATGGACCTGTCCACGCCCGTGCCTGAGCCGACCAATCCGGTCGAGGCGGGGCTCGCGGACCTGTGGGCGCGGACGGTGCCGCACATGTCGCAGGGCTGGCGGGAACGGTTCGCCGAGAGCACGAAGAACCTCCTGAACGAGTCCCTGTGGGAGCTCTCGAACATCGACGAAGGGCGGATCGCGAACCCCGTCGAGTACATCGAGATGCGCCGCAAGGTGGGCGGCGCGCCCTGGTCGGCGGGGCTCATCGAGTACGCGACGGGAGCCGAAGTGCCGCCGGCCGTGGCCCAGTCCCGTCCGCTGCGGGTCCTCAAGGAGACGTTCTCCGACGCCGTCCACCTGCGCAACGACCTGTTCTCGTACCAGCGGGAGATCGAGGACGAGGGCGAACTCTCCAATGGCGTCCTGGTCCTTGAGAAGTTCCTGAACTGCACGACGCAGGAGGCCGCGGAGGCGGTGAACGACCTCCTGACCTCGCGGATGCAGCAGTTCGAGAACACGACGCTCACCGAACTGGCCCCGCTGTTCGCCTCCACCGGGCTCCCCGCGCAGGAGTGCGCGGACGTCCTCGCGTACGCCAAGGGCCTGCAGGACTGGCAGTCCGGCGGGCACGAGTGGCACCTGGTCTCCAGCCGCTACATGAACGAGAAGGCCGCCGCCGCGTCCTCGCCGCTCGCAGGACCCTCGGGCCTGGGCACGTCGGCCGCCGGGATCAAGGCGCTCCTGTCGGCCACGGGCGCACAACGGCTGCGCGGCCACACGCACATCCCCTTCCAACGGGTCGGCCCTTCTCTCCTCCCGGACTTCAACCTCCCCTACGAGACAACGCTCTCGCCCCACCTCCAGGCGGCACGCCCGCGCTGTGTGGAGTGGTCGTCACGCATGGGCCTGCTCGAACCCCAGCCGGGAGTGCCGAATTCGGATATCTGGGACGCGCACAAGCTGTACGGCTACGACTTCCCGCTCTGCGCGGCGGGCATCCACCCGGACGCGGACCTGGAAGCCCTGGATCTGGGCTCGCAGTGGACTACCTGGGGCACCTACGGAGACGACTACTTCACGGTGGTCTTCGGCAGGCCCCGCGACCTGGCGGGTGCGAAGCTCTGCAACGACCGGCTCTCCCTCTTCATGCCGCTGGACCTCGCCGACATGCCGGTGCCGACGAACGCGCTGGAGCGTGGCCTGGCGGACCTGTGGCAACGCACGGCCGATCCCATGGACGCGGACGCACGCCGCACACTGCGCACATCCATCGAGGTCATGACGGAAAGCTGGCTCTGGGAGCTGGACAACCAGGCGATGAACCGTATCCCCGACCCCGTGGACTACATCGAGATGCGCCGACTCACGTTCGGCTGCCCCCTGACGATGAGCCTGTGCCGCCTGGGCAACGGCCCACAGGTCCCGCAGGAGATCTACCGCACCGGCCCGATGCAGAACCTGGAGAACTCGGCCGGCGACTACTCCGCCCTGATGAACGACGTCTTCTCGTACCAGAAGGAGATCGAGTACGAGGGCGAGATGCACAACGGCGTCCTCGTGGTCCAGAACTTCTTCGACTGCGACTACCCGACGGCGCTCGGCATCATCGACGACCTGATGAAGTCACGCCTGAGCCAGTTCCAGCACACGGTGACCCACGAACTCCCGGTCCTCTACGACGACTTCGACCTCCCCCAGGAAACACGGAACATCCTGGACGGCTACGTACGTGAACTGGAGAACTGGATGGCGGGCATCTACACCTGGCACCGCGACTGCCGCCGCTACCGCGAGGAAGACCTCTCCCACGGCCCCCTCAAGACCCCCACGGGCTTCGGCATGGCAGCCGTACGCCCGGACTGGCTCCGGGACTTCGGCCGCGCCGTCGACCGCCAGATGGAGGCGGCGGCCGAAGGCGCACGGGACTGAGGAGCCCCGCTTCCCTCACGCTCCGTGTCCCTCACGCCCCGTCGCCCGGCTCCGGCAGGATCTGGCGGAGTCTCGGGGCGGGGTGGCGGTCGCGGCGCCATTCGCGTGGGTAGCCGACCGAGACCTCCTGGAAGCGGACGCCGTCGTGCCACGTGGTGCGGGGGATGTGGAGATGGCCGTAGACCACGGCTGCCGCCTCGTACTTCACGTGCCAGTCCGCGGTCAGTTCGGTGCCGCACCACAGGGCGAACTCCGGGTAGTGCAGGATCCGCGTGGGGTCGCGCACCAGGGGCCAGTGGTTGATCAGGACCGTGGGGAGGCCGGGGGTCCGCTGGGACAGGCGTTCCTCGGTGTACGCCACGCGGGCGCGGCACCAGTCGTCGAGGCTCTGGTAGGGGTCGGGGTGCAGCAGCATCTCGTCGGTGCAGACGACGCCCGCCGCATGGGCGGCCTCCAGGGCCTTCTCTTTGGTGTGGGTGCCTTCGGGACGGAAGGTGTAGTCGTAGAGGAGGAAGAGGGGGGCCACCGTGGCCGGGCCGCCGGCGCCGTGCCACACGGGGTAAGGGTCCTCGGGGGTGGCGGCGCCCAACTCGCGGCAGAGTTCGACGATATGGCGGTAGCGGGCCTCGCCGCGCAGCTTGACCGGGTCGCTGGGGTGCGTCCACAGCTCGTGGTTCCCCGGCGTCCACACCACTTTGGCGAACCGGTCGGTGAGGGTGCGCAGCGCCCATTCGACGTCGGCGAGGCGCTCGGCGGTGTCCCCGGCGACGATCAGCCAGTCCTCGTCGGTCTGCGGGCGCAGGGATTCGAGGAACTTCCGGTTCTCGTCGTACGCCACGTGCAGATCACTGATGGCGTACAACTTCGGTGTGTTCTCCGGTACTTGATTCACTACGCGAGGCTAACCGCAGCGCCGCCGTCGCGTGACGATCGGTCCCTGTCAGTGGTGAGAGTCACCGCCGCCCCGCTGGATCTCCAGATACTCCTCGGGCGTCGCCTTGGGCACCTGCGCCGAGGGCCCGTACATGGCCCGCCCCAGGCGCGCCCGCAGCCGCTGGCCCCGGGTGACCTTGCGGGCCACGCCGTTCGCGTCGACCAGCGGCCCGATCTCGTACGGCTTGGGCTGCTCGTGCGCCGTGAGGGTGTACAACTCGCCCTGGGTGAGGGGCACATGGACCTCTACGTACTCGCCGTGCGGCAGCCGTTTGATCGTGCCGCTCTCCCGCCCGTGCAGCGCCTTCTCGCGGTCGCGGAGCTGCAGGCCCATGCACCATCGGTGGGTGATGAAGTAGGCGACGACCGGTCCCGCGAAGAAGGCGACGCGCACGAACCACGTGATCGCGTTGATGGAGAGATGGAAGTGCGTGGCCCACAGGTCGTTGCCGCCGCCGATCATCAGGATGCCGAACAGCGTCAGCCAGGCCACGCCGAGACCGGTGCGCACGGGTGCGTTGCGCGGCCGGTCCGCGATGTGGTGCTCCCGTTTGTCGCCGGTGATCCAGGCCTCGATGAACGGATAGACCGCGATCGCCACCATGATCAGCGGGAAGAGCGAGAACGGGATGAAGACGCCGAGTTGGAGCGTGTGCCCCCAGGCGTTGATCTCCCAGCTGGGCATCACCCGGATCAGCCCCTCGGAGAAGCCCAGATACCAGTCGGGCTGGGCTCCCGTGGACACCAGATCGGGACGGTAGGGCCCCATCGCCCACACGGGGTTGATGGTGGCGATCGCGCCCATGACCGCGAGGACACCGAAGACGAGGAAGAAGAAGCCGCCGGCCTTGGCGATGTAGATGGGCAGGAAGGGCGCCCCGATGACGTTCTTCTCGGTCCGTCCGGGCCCGGCGAACTGCGTGTGCTTGTGGTAGAAGACCAGGATCAGATGGGCGACGACGAGCCCCAGCATGATTCCCGGCAGCAGCAGCACATGCACGCTGAAGAGCCGCGGAATGATGTCGTCGCCGGGGAACTCCCCGCCGAAGAGGAAGAAGGAGAGATACGTCCCGACGACCGGGACGGACAGGATGGCGCCCTGCGCGAAGCGGATGCCGGTGCCGGAGAGCAGGTCGTCCGGGAGTGAGTAGCCGGTGAGCCCCGTGATGATCCCGAGGAACAACAGCGTCCAGCCGAACAGCCAGTTGAGCTCGCGCGGCTTGCGGAACGCCCCGGTGAAGAACACCCGCATCATGTGCACGAGCATCGCGGCGACGAAGACGACCGCGGCCCAGTGGTGGATCTGCCGGATCAGCAGACCGCCGCGCACCTCCATGCTGATGTCGACCGTGGACTCGTACGCCCGGGTCATCTGGATGCCCTTGAGCGGTGTGTAGACACCGTCGTAGACGACCTCGGCGCCGCTCGGCTCGAAGAAGAGGGTCAGATAGATCCCGGTGAGGATCAGGATCAGGAAGCTGTAGAGACAGATCTCGCCGAACATGAAGGACCAGTGGTCCGGGAAGACCTTGCGCATCTGCGTCTTGGCCAGGGAGTTGATGCCGAGGCGGCCGTCCGCCCAGTCGGCGACCCGCTCTCCCTTCCCCGCAGGTGCCGGCCGTCCGCTGCTCCGGGTGTGCTCGACACGTCCGCTCATGCGACCCCCCTCAAGGCGGCTCCCAGGGTAGATCGTGAAGGTCGTTACGCCAACAGGCCCTGCAGCAGCGCCAGTTGACGATCATCAGGTGCACAGGTCAGGGGGTGTGCGGCGGCGCCCTGGGGACGGAAAAGGCGATTGCGGACGCGTCTTCACGTATGAGACATTCATTCGACCGAGACATCCGCTCGGCCCCGCTCCCCCCATCTCCTCGAAGGAGCCGGTGATGACGCTCGGCACAGTGCCCGGCACAGTGCCCGGTCCGGTATCTGGTCCGGTATCCGGTCCGGTGCCCGGTCTGGTGCTCGGCGACTCCTCCCGCACTTCGACGCGGGAGCCGCGGCTCCGCTGAGCCTGCCGCCCGGCTCTCCCCGGGCCCTTCCCCCCTCCCGCTCCTCGTCGAAGTGCTGTTCGTGCCCCGCACGTTCACCCTCTGAGGAGTATCTGTGTCCGAGATCCACCGGATCCACTGGACCGACGGCGATGCCGAGCACACCGTCCGCTGGCGCTCCGAGACCGGAATGCCGCGGCCCGTCCGTGTCGTCCCGGCCGACGACCGGCTGAGCGCCGCCACCGCCCACCGTCTGGCCTGCGAAGGCACCGCGCTGTTGTGGCAGGGCGACTTCCAGCAGGCACGCCAGATGCTGCGCGCCATGGGCCGCCGCATCGACCGCAAAGCCCAAGCCCCTGCCCCTGCCCCTGCCGCCTCGCCGACGGCGGCCTTCCACCTCCACCGCCGGGCCGCGGGACACCGTGCCCGGGTCCTCGCCAAGCTCCTGGTGCCGCTGGGCGACGACCACACGCTCGGCCTGCGCAGAGCGCCCGACGTCCGCGCCGCCTGCGACGAGGCGTACGGCCCGCCCCGGGGCGGCGGCCCATGGGCGGTCCCGCTGCGGGAACTGCTCGGCGTCATCGGCGCGCATCAATGGCGTACGAAGGGTGTGGACATCCCCGCGATCGGCGCCAGGATCCACCCGCACTACGGCGTGTTCTCACCGGTCAGGGGCGAGTACGTCGACCTGGTCGCGCGGGCGCCGCTGCCGGCCGCGGCCCACGGGGCGACGGCCTTCGACCTCGGCACCGGCACCGGTGTCCTGGCGGCGGTCCTGGCCCACCGGGGCGTGCGGCACGTCGTGGCCACGGACAGCAATCCGCGGGCCGCGGTGTGCGCCGCCGACAACATGGACCGCCTGGGCCTGACCTCCCGAGTGGAGATCGCCACCGGCGGCGGGCTCTACCCGCCGGGCCGCGCCGCCCTGGTCGTGTGCAACCCGCCCTGGCTCCCCGCCAAGCCCAACTCGGCCCTTGAGCAAGGCGTCTACGACCCCGCAGGCACCATGCTCCACGGCTTCCTCTCAGGCCTGGCCGATCATCTGCTGCCCGGCGGCGAAGGCTGGCTGATCATGTCGGACCTCGCCGAACACCTCGGCCTGCGTTCCCCCGGCGAACTCCAGTCGGCGATCACCGCGGCGGGCCTGCACGTCCAGGACCGCCTCACCACCAGCCCCCGCCACCGCAGGGCGACCGACCCGGCGGACCCCTTGCACACGGCCCGCGCGGCGGAGGTCACGTCGCTGTGGCGGCTGCGGGCCGTCCGGTAGGCGCGCCCGACTCCCGCTCCACCTCCCGCACCAGCTCGATCGCCCGCCCCAGCGTCGCGAGCCGCACCTCCAGGCTCTCGCCCGCCGGGTAGAAGCGGACCGTGTCCACGCCCGCGTCGCGCCAGACGCGCAGACGGGCGCGGACCATGGGCTCGGTGCCGATGAGGGTGGTGGCCAGGACCATCTCGTCGGTGATCAGGGCGGCCGCGCCGTCGCGGTCGCCGGACTGCCAGCGGGTGCGGACCTCGGTGGCCGTCTCGGCCCAACCCTGCCTGCTGTAGGCATTGTTGTAGTAGTTGGTGGTGGCGGAGCCCATGCCGCCCAGGCTGAAGGCGAGTTCCTTCTTGCGGCCCGCCACCATCGTGCGCAGCGCGTCCTCGTCGTCGGCGAAGGCGACTTCGGCGCCCTGGCAGACGTTCAGGTCGGCGCGGGTGCGCCCGGCGGCTGCCAGGCCCGCGTCCAGGTGGTCGAAGTACGCCTCCTTCGCGCCCTCCGGGACAAAGCTGGTGCCGAGCCAGCCGTCCGCGATCTCGCCGGTCAGGCGGAGCATCTTGGGCGAGAGGGTGGCCAGGTAGACGGGCAGGTCGTGTTCGGCGCGCATCGACAGGCGCATCGGCCTGGCGTCGCCGCCGGGCAGCGGGAGGGTGAACTCCCGCCCCGTGTAGGAGATCTTCTCGCCCGTGGCGGCCTGGCGGACGATCTCCACTGTCTCCCGCATCCGCGTCAGCGGGCGGGCGAACGGCACTCCGTGCAGGCCCTCGATCACCTGGGGTCCGGAGGGGCCGAGCCCGAGGATGAAGCGGCCCTCCGAGATGTTCGAGAGGGTGATCGCCGCGCGGGCGATGGCCGCCGGGGTCCGGGTCGCGAGCTGGATGATCCCGGACCCGAGCGTCATCCGTTCGGTGCGCGCCGCCAAGTAGCCGAGCGGGGACGGCGCTTCGGCACCCCAGGCCTCCGCGACCCAGCAGATGTCCATCCCGAGCTTCTCGGCCTCGGTGACGAAGTCGGCCGTCTCCCGCCAGTTCGCCCCGGACGCCTCGATCGTCGTCGACGTACGCATCAGGCGCCCTGCCCTTCCGAGGGAGCCGGGGTGCCCTCGGCCAGCTCCTTGATCGCATCCAGCGTGGCCGCCATGTTCCGCTCGAACTCCCTCATCCGTACGAAGACGATCTTCTGTTCCTTCTCCGGCATCCGGTCGATCGCGAAGGAGAGCCCCGAACGCCCGGGGCCCAGCTGCATCCACTGGATGAGATCGGTGCCGCCGTCGTCCCGCGCCCGCAGGCTGAACCGCCATACGGCGCTGGGGTGTTCGGGGTCCTGGACCGCCCAGGCGAAGACCCGCGGCGCCTCGCACTCCACGACGTACGACGTCGTCTCCCACGCACCGAACGACGCGTGCTCGCTGCGGCCGAGGAACCGGGCGCCGGTCGCGGGCGATGTCGCCCCGTCCAGCCACTCGACCGACCGCAGCTCCGCGCTCAGCGTGGGCATCAGGCCGATGTCGGCCACCAGTTCCCACACGCGTTCCGGTGAGGCCGCGATCTCCCTGCGCGCCTCGGCCGTCGGCGTGTCCGCGTAACGCGCGCCTGTCCACTCCATCGTGGGTCGCCTCTCTGTCGTCACTGTCGTCGTCACTGTTGTCGCCGCTGACCACGAGAGTTGCGTAGATAGACTCACTCGTCAAGGGGATGCAGAGACGGGCGTGGGAAGGAGATCAGCGGCTGAAGCGCGCCTGGATGTCCGGCCGTTCGGCCAGTCGCGCCGGGTAGCCGGGGCCCATGCGCGCGGTGGTGTCCGCGGCCGTCATCGGCTCCTTGCAGTGCGCGCAGACCACCTCGGCGGTGGCCTCGTGCCCGCAGCGGTCGTGGTGGAAGACGACCGGCGGCCCCTCGTCGCCGCTCAGCCAGCGGTTGCCCCAGCTGTTCATCGCCGCCAGGACGCCGAAGAAGTCGCGGCCCTTCTCGGTGAGGAGGTAGTCGTAGCGCACCGGCTCGCTCTGGTAGGCGCGCTTTTCCATCAGGCCCTCGTCGACCAGGCGGCGCAGCCGGTCGGTGAGCGTGTTGCGCGCGATGCCGAGCTCCTGCTGGAAGGCGTCGAAGCGTTTGATGCCGTAGAACGCCTCGCGCAGCACCAGCGGGGTCCACCAGTCGCCCAGCAGGTCCATGGTGCGGGCGATGGAGCAGGGCCAGTCGGCAAAGGAGGTCCGCCTCATGCCGCAAGGATACGAGAAGGAAGCAAGGGCCCCCGTGGGTCTCAGGACAAGACCCAGCAGCCCGCGGTAGGTGCCGCGGCGCCACGTGACGTACGACGCAAACTCGGCGTCCCCGTTGTGGAGCGGGCCCGGAGGCTGATCAAGTGGCGGGAGTCATGGCGTCGTTCCGCGCCCGGTGCCCGTGCGCAGTGCTCGTGCCCGACGCCCCCAGTGCCCAGTGCCCACCGGAGGCTCCGTTGCTCTTCACATCCGTGGACGATGTCGCCGAGCGGCTCGCCGAGACGGGGTATCTGGCGTCGACCGCCGTCGCCACGACCGTCTTCCTCGCCGACCGCCTGGGCAAACCCCTCCTCGTGGAAGGACCCGCGGGCGTCGGCAAGACCGAGCTGGCCAAGGCGGTCGCGGAGGTCGCGGACGCGACGCTCGTGCGGCTCCAGTGCTACGAGGGCGTGGACGAGTCCCGCGCCCTGTACGAGTGGAACCACGCCAAGCAGCTCCTGCGCATCACCGCGGGCCGCGACGAGTCGTGGGACGAGACGCGCACGGACATCTTCAGCGAGGAGTTCCTGCTCCCGCGCCCGCTGCTCACCGCCATCCGCGGCAGCGACCCCAAGGTCCTCCTGATCGACGAGACCGACAAGGCGGACGTCGAGGTGGAGGGGCTGCTCCTCGAAGTGCTCAGCGACTTCCAGGTCACCGTCCCCGAACTCGGCACGATCACCGCGACGCGGCGCCCGTTCACCGTCCTCACCTCGAACGCGAGCCGCGAGCTGTCCGAGGCGCTGCGCCGCCGCTGCCTCTTCCTGCACATCGGCTTCCCCGATGAGGAGTTGGAGCGCCGCATCGTACGGCTGAAGGTGCCGGGGCTCGACGAGACGCTCGCCCGGTCCGTCGTCCGCGTGGTCGGCGCGCTGCGCGCGATGGACCTGCGCAAGGTGCCATCGGTCGCGGAGACCATCGACTGGGCCCGCACGCTGCTCGCCCTGGGCGCCGACTCCCTGGACGAGGACGTCGTACGCGACAGTCTCGGCGTCGTGCTCAAGCACCAGGACGACGTCCTGAAGGCGGCGGCCAAGCTGGACCTGGACGCCGTGTGAACGCCCCGTCCCCGACCGGCGTCCCGGAGCGTCTGACGGCCCTGGTCCAGGCGCTGCGCTCGCACGGCATCCGGATCGGTACGGGCGAGACGGTGGACGCCGGGCAGGCCATCGAGGCCCTCGGTCTGAGCGACCGGGAGCGGGTGCGCGAGGGCCTGGCGGCGGCGCTGCTGCACAGCGAGGGGCAGCGCCCGGTCTTCGATCCGGTCTTCGATCTGTACTTTCCGCGCGGGGTCGGCGCTCCCGATGCGCCGGACGGCGCCGGCCGGGAGTTCGACAGGGACGAGCTGCGCGACCGCCTCGCCGCCGCGCTCGCCGCCAACGACCGGGCGCTGCTCGCCCAGTTGGCGGCGGAGGCGGTGGACGGCATGGGCGGATACGGCACGCGTCCGGGGGCGGACGGGTCCGGTGGATCCGGTGGCTCGGACGGGTCCGGCGACTCCGGCGGCTCCGGCGGTTCGGACGGCTGGTCATCGCACCAGACGCTGCAACGCCTGCGCCCGGAGACGCTCCTGGCACGCGTTCTGGCCGCCATCCGAGCCGGCTCCGCCGACTCCGCCGACTCCGGGTTCACCGACCGCATCGAGGCGGACGAGATCCGCCGCCGTATCGAGGACTTCCGCACGCTCGTGGGCGGCGAGGCCCGCCGCAGGGTGGCCGAGCGGCGCGGCGCGGACCAGATCGCGCGGCGGGCGATCGCCCCGACCGCCGACCGCGTCGACTTCCTGATCGCCGGCCGCGCCCAGCTCGACGAACTCCGCAGGACGGTGCAGCCGCTGGCCCGCAAACTCGCCACCCGGCTCGCCGCGCGCCGCCGCCGAGCGGCCCGCGGCCGGATCGACCTGCGCCGCACCCTGCGCGGCTCGCTGTCCACGGGCGGCGTCCCGATGCGCCCGGTGCTGCGCCGCCGACGCCCCGCCCGACCCGAACTGGTCCTCCTCTGCGACGTATCCGGCTCCGTGGCGGGCTTCGCCAACTTCACGATGCTCCTGGTGCAGGCGCTGCACGACCAGTTCAGCAAGGTGCGGGTGTTCGCCTTCGTCAACCGCGTCGACGAGGTGACCGACCTCATCGCGCGCGGCTCGGCCGACCCCGAGGGCCTCAGCGGCCGCATCATCTCCGCGGCCGCCGTGACGCGCTATCACGGGGGCAGCGACTACGGCACCTCGCTCGGCGAGTTCGCCGAGTGCCATCCGCGGGTGATCACCCCGCGCAGCACGGTCTTCATCCTCGGCGACGCCCGTACGAACATGAGCGACCCGAACGTCCACGCCCTGCGCGACATCGCATCGCGCGCCCGGCGGGTCTACTGGCTCAACCCCGAACGCCGCGCCCTGTGGCAGACCGGCGACTCGGTGGCCGGCACCTACGCCGAGCTCGTCGAGATGTACGAGTGCCGCAACGCGCGGCAGCTCAGCGCGCTGATCGGGCGGCTCCTTCCGGTGTGAGCGGCCTGCGGCCCCAGAGGCGGAGCGACCTTAAGCTGTCCAGGGCGGGGGGCCGAAGGGCAGGGCAAGGAGGATGCGTGGCAGGCAGTGCGGGCCAGGTCAAGGAGCTGATCCAGGCGCGGATCGGCGAGGTGCGCGAAGAGCTCGTCGGGCTCAGCCGGCGGATCCACGGCCATCCGGAGATCGCCTTCGAGGAACGGCGGGCCGCCGGGTGGTGTGCCGATGTGCTGCGCGACCACGGCTTCGCGGTGACCTCTCCCGCGTACGGGCTCGAGACCGCCTTCGAGGCGACCGTGGGGTCGGGTCCGGTGACCGTCGCGCTGGCCTGTGAGTATGACGCGCTGCCGGGGATGGGGCATGCCTGCGGGCACAATCTCATCGCGGCGGCGGGCGTCGGGGCCGCGCTCGGGCTCGCTCCGTTCGCGGATCAACTGGGGCTCACCGTCCGCGTGTTGGGGACTCCTGCCGAGGAGAGCGGGGCCGGCAAGGCGCTGCTGATCGACGCCGGTGCCTTCGACGGGGTCGAAGCGGCGATGATGATCCACCCCTGTCCGTTCGAGGTGGCCGACTTCCGTTCGTACGCGATGGGGGCGCTCTCGGCGACGTACTCGGGGAAGTCCGCGCACGCCACGCTCAACCCGCAGG
Source organism: Streptomyces sp. NPDC059037 (assembly GCF_042740015.1). Taxonomy (NCBI): domain Bacteria; kingdom Bacillati; phylum Actinomycetota; class Actinomycetes; order Kitasatosporales; family Streptomycetaceae; genus Streptomyces; species Streptomyces sp. NPDC059037. Next base: position 19,914 of record NZ_JBHYIG010000020.1, on the reverse strand, counting down.
ACGGGCGGAACGCGGCGGACGCGCTGACCGTGGCGCAGGTGGCGCTCGGGCTGCTCAGGCAGCAGCTGCCGGGCGAGTGGAAGGTGCACGGGATCACCACCGAGGCCGGGACCGCGCTCAACGCCATTCCCGAGCGGGCGAGCGCCGCGTACGCGCTGCGGACGCCGTCCGTCGAGGAGTTGCGGGAGCTGCGCGAGCGGGTGGCCGACTGTTTCCGTGCGGGTGCGCTCGCCGCCGGGTGCGCGCTGGATCTGGAGCAGCCCGCGCCCGACTATCTCGACTTCCGGTCCGATGCGGCGCTCACCGAGTTGTGGGTGGCCAACGCCCGGGAGCTCGGGCGGCCCGAGCCGCAGCAGCGCGGCCCGTTCGCCTCCACCGACATGGGCAATGTGTCGCACGTCGTGCCGTCGATCCACCCGGTGCTCGACATCAGCGGGGGCGGCTGCGCCCCGCACCAGCCGGAGTTCGCCGCGGCGGCCGCGACGCCCGCCGCCGAGCAGGCCATGGTCGACGGGGCGGTGGGGCTCGCGTGGACGGCGGCGGACTTCGCGGCAGCGCGAACGGCGTGACGGTCGCACGGCCGGCGTAACGGTCGCGCGGCCGGCGTAACGGTCGCGCGGGTCGTCACGGTCACGCGGGTCGTCACAGTCACGCCGGTCGTGACAGTCGCGGGTGTCGTGAACAGCCGCGGGTGTCATGAACAGCCGCGGGTGTCGTGAACAGCCGCGGGTGCAGCGGGCGTCGCGATCCGAGCAGTCAGCCGGTCGTCGTGGCCTTCGTGTCCGCCTTCGTGTCCGCCGCCCCCGTGTCCGCCCCTGCGTGCGCCTTCGCGGTCATCGTGGGCACCACCACCGGTGAGCCGTCGCCCGGTGCCTGAAGGATGTCCGCGTCGATGCCGTACAGCTCCTTGACCAGGGCGGCGGTCACCACCTCGCGGGCCGGGCCGTTCGCCACGACCTTGCCCGCGTTCATGGCGATCACGGTGTCGGCGTACCGCGCGGCGCTCGCCAGGTCGTGCAGGACCATGACGACGGTGCGGCCCGCGGCGGCCACCTCCCGTACCAGGGAGAGGACTTCGACCGCGTGGCCGAGGTCGAGCGCGCTGGTCGGCTCGTCCAGGAGCACGATCGGGGTCTCCTGTGCGAGGACCATCGCCAGCCAGCAGCGCTGGCGCTGGCCGCCGGAGAGATGGTCGAGGCGGCGCGCGGCGAGGTCCGTGGTGCCGGTGGCGTCGAGCGCGTCCCGTACGGCCGTCTCGTCCTCGCGCGACCACTGCCGGAACAGGCCCTGGTGGGGGTGGCGGCCGTAGCGGACAAGGCCGGCGACGGTGACCGCCTCCGGTGCCTGCGGGGACTGGGCGAGCAGCGCGATGCGGTGGGCCGCGCGGCGCTGGGTGAGCTGCCACACGTCCGCGTCCCCGGCCCGCACCGTGCCCGAACTCGGCTTGTGGAGCCGGGAGATGGAGCGAAGGAGCGTCGACTTGCCGCAGCCGTTGGGGCCGACGATCGCGGCGACCTGTCCGCTGGGGATGGTCAGGTCGACGCCGTCCACGGCGGTGTGCCCTGGATAGCCGGAGGTGAGCGCCTCGACGGTCAGTTGCACGGGGGTCAGGCCTTTCCGCTCTGCTGCTGGGAGTTCTTGCCGAAGAGGACCCACAGGAGGAAGGGTCCGCCGAGCACGCTGGTGACGACGCCGACCGGGATCTCCACGGGCGCGATGACGCGGCCGAGCGCGTCGGCGCCGCCCACGAGGGCCGCGCCGACCAGGGCCGAGCCGATGACGGGTACGCGGGTGGGGCCGCTCAGCCGGGTTGCGACGACCGGTGCGGCGAGTGCCACGAAAGCGATCGGGCCGCCGATGCCGACGGCCGCGCCGGACAGGGCGACGGCGAGCGCGAGGGTCGCGGCGCGCACCCGGCGGACGTTGACGCCGAGGGTGGCCGCCATGTCGTCGTCGAAGCGCAGGAGTTGGAGGCGGCTTCCGGCGACCAGGGCCAGCGGGACGAGGACGAGGAGAACGAACGCCAGGGGCGTACCGACGCTCCAGTCGCGGCCGTTGAGCGAGCCGACCGTCCAGAGGAAGACGCCGCCCGCGGTGTTGTCGTTCTCACGGGACATCACGAGGTCGGTGACGGCGCCGATGACGGTGGAGACGCCGATGCCCACGACGAGGATCCGGTAGCCGCCGCTGCCCGCGCCGCCCGCGCAGGCGACGACGACCATGGCCGCGGCGGCGGCGCCGAGCGGCCCGAGCCACCAGTCGCCGATCATCCCGGTGGACGAGCCGACGACGGAGGCGACGACGGCCGCGGTGGCGCCCTCGTTGACGCCGATGATGTCCGGTGTGGCGAGCCGGTTGCCGGCCAGGGTCTGGGTGAGGCATCCGGCGATGCCGAGCGCCGCGCCGACCATGAGGCCCACGGCGATGCGCGGAAGCCGGAAGTCCTGGACGAGCATGACGGTGGCGGAGTCGCCGGTGCCGAGCAGCCCGGAGAGGCTGTCGGAGAAGCTCATCCCGGTCGAACTGGCGAAGGCGGCGAGGGAGACGACCACCGCGATGAGCAGCGTGAGGCCGACGGCGGCCAGGGCGCTGCGGTAGGGGAAGAGCCAGGAGAAGGTCCCGACGCGAACCGCCGTGGAGTCGGGCGGGGTCACGTCGGCGGGGTGCTGCCCACGGCCGTGAACGGAATCCGGCGGACCGCCGGCCTCGGCACCGGGTACGGCAACAGGTACGGAGCCCTGCGAACCGCCCGACGCCGAGTCCGACGCCGAGTCCGACGCCGAGCCAGGCACCGAGTCCGACGCCGAGCCAGGCACCGAGCCGACCGCACCGTGCGACGCGCGCCCCGGCGTGGCATGCGCACCACGCCCCTGCGGCAAACCCGGCGCGGAACCCGACGCCCCGCCCGGCACCGAGCCCGAAGCCCGGCTCGACGCGCACCCTCGCGTAGCTTCCGCAGCACGGTCCGGCGCCGAGGCCCCCGGCGCGGAACCCGACGCCCCGCCACCCCCCGCGCCCGCCGCACCCTCAGGCATGCGCTCGGCACTCACGCGCCCACCCCCGCCGTAGACATCCGCTGCGACCGCGCGATCCAGATCAGCAACGGGCCGCCGATGAAGGCAAGTAGGACGCTCACCGGGGTCTCCCAGGGGCGGATGACGACGCGGGCCAGGAGGTCGGCGACGATCATGACATTGGCCGCGACGAGCGCGGAGATGACCAACTGGCCCGCGATCCGCGGTCCGGTGACGGCCCGTGCGGCGTACGGGGCGAGCAGGCCGAGGAAGGCGATCGGTCCCGCGAGGGCGACCGCCGATCCGGCGAGCAGGGTGACCGCCGCCGCGACGATGAGGCGGATGCGGCCGGGGTGGTGGCCGAGCGACCGTGCGCTGTCGTCGCCGAGTGCGAGGGCGGACAGTGGCCGTACGCAGCAGAAGGCGATGACGAGACCGGCCGCGATCATGGGGATCAGCGGGTAGGTCTCGGAGGTCTTGATGCCGGCGAGCGAACCGATGGTCCAGTAGCGGTAGGTGTCGAAGGTCGACTGCGTGCCAAGCAGGACGTACGACGTCATGCCGTGGAACGTCGCGCCGAGCGCCGACCCGGCCAGGACGAGGCGAAGGGGCGAGCCCGCGGCCCGACCCGACGCGGCGAGCAGCAGCACCACCGCGCTCGCGGCCATGCCGCCCACCAGCGCCCACACCAACACCCCGTACGCGGACGTCACTTCGAAGTACGTGAGACCGATCACCACGCCGAGCGCCGCCCCCGAGTTGACCCCGAGGAGTCCCGTCTCGGCGAGCGGATTGCGGGTGACGGCCTGCAGGAGGCAGCCCGCCGCGCCGAGCGCGATGCCGACCAGGAGGCCGGCGAGCGTACGCGGAAGGCGTACGTCCATGACCGCGAGCCGGATCTGGGCGTCGGCCCGCGCGGAGGGATCCCCCATGAGGAAGTCCCAGGCGCGGCCCATCGGCGTCGACCCGGACCCGACCAGGAGAGACAGCAGGCCGAGCAGCAGGAGCAGGACGAGCAGGGCGGCGGCCGCCCACACCGTCGGGCGATGCATCTTGGCCAAGTCCGGTATGGGAGGTCTGGATCCGGACGTTGGGACCTGCCCCCCTTGCGCAACCAACATGAACTTAGCCTAACCTAACCTTGACCTTGCGCCCCGAGTCGGGGTGCGGGCGAACTCCCTGTTCCCTCAGGGCCAGTTCGCCATGCCCTGACGCGGCAAGAGATATCCCTTACGTCCGGATTGACCCCCCGGGCGACTGAAGCATGGAGACCACGGACATGTCCTCGAACCACCTCCCGCGCACCCGGCTGACCGCGGTAGCAGCCCTCGCCATCGCCTCCGCGCTCACGCTCTCCGCCTGCGGTTCGGACTCGTCCGACGACTCCGGCTCCGGCTCGGGCGAGAAGGCGAAGAACGCCGCGAAGGATGTCACGGTGACCGACGCCACCGGTGCGGAGGTGAAGGTTCCGGCCAATCCGGAGAAGGTCGTCGCGCTGAGCGAGATGGACCTGGACTCCTCCCTCGCCCTGGACGTCAAGCCGGTCGGCCTCTCCGCGGGCCGCGGCCAGAAGGGCGCCCCCGAGTACCTGGCCGACCCGGCCAAGGGCATCCCGGTCGTGGGCGCCGTCACCGGACCCGACATCGAGAAGGTCCTGCAGGCCAAGCCGGACGTCATCCTCGCGGGCCAGCTCGCCGACCAGCAGGTGCTCAAGCAGCTCAAGGCGATCGCGCCGACGGTCGTCACCATCGACAAGACCAAGGACTGGAAGAAGTCCCTGGAGCTCACCGGCAAGGTGCTCGGCAAGTCCAACGAGGCCACCGCGTTCCTCAAGGACTACGACACCAAGGCCGCCGCCCTGAAGAAGAAGCTCGGCGACAAGGCGGGCTCCAGCGTCTCCGTCGCCCGCTACTCCGCCAAGGGCACCGCCGTCATGCAGCAGGGCGTGTTCATCTCCGACGTCCTGAAGGACCTGGACTTCAAGCGTCCCGGCATCCAGAACGACAAGGGCCAGGGCCACTCGACGCCGCTCAGCGACGAGGACCTGAAGCAGATCGACGCCGACTGGCTGTTCATCGGCACCCTCGCCGCCAAGGGCCCGGACGCCGACCTCTTCAAGGAGCTGAAGGGCAAGGCCGCGTACAAGGAGCTCGACGCGGTCAAGAAGGGCCACGTCACCGAGATCGACGGCTCGAAGTGGACCAGCCTCGGTGGCGCGCAGGCCGCCGTCTCGGTCCTGGGTGACATAGAGAAGGCGATGGCCAAGTGACCTCCGGCATAACGGAGTCGGAGCTTTCCGGCCGGGTCGCCCTTGTCACCGGCGCGAACCGGGGCATCGGCAAGGCCGTGGCCCGCGCGCTCGCCGAACGCGGCGCGCGGGTCGTGGCCGCCGACCGGTCGCCCGACGTCAAGCTGCAGGAAGCGGGCTCGGGCATCACCGGACTCGTCCTCGACGTCACCGACGCGGCCGCCGTGGACGCGGCCGTCGACGAAGTCGAGCGCACGGCAGGGCCGTTGGACATCCTCGTCAATGTGGCGGGCGTCCTGCGGCCCGCCCCGGTCGTCGAACTCTCCGACGCCGACTGGGCCGAGACCTTCGCGGTCAACACGAACGGCGTCTTCCACACGGCGCGCGCCGCGGCCCGCCGGATGACCGCACGGGGCAAGGGCTCCATCGTGACGGTGGGCTCGAACGCGGCCGGGGTGCCCCGCACCCAGATGGCCGCGTACGCCGCGTCGAAGGCGGCGGCCACCATGTTCACCAAATGCCTCGGCCTCGAAGTCGCCCGCGACGGCGTGCGCTGCAACGTCGTGTCGCCCGGCTCCACCGACACCGACATGCAGCGGCAGCTGTGGACGGACGACCACGCCGAGGCCGCCGACCGCGTCATCAACGGCGACTCCGCCTCGTACCGGGTCGGCATTCCGCTCGGCCGGATCGCGGACCCCGCCGACATCGCCGACGCCGTCGCCTTCCTGGTCTCCGACCGGGCCCGGCACATCACCCTGCACGACCTGTACGTGGACGGCGGCGCCACCCTGCGCGCCTGAACGCCGCGCAGCCCTCCCCTACTTGTTCTGACCAGACTTGACGAGGAGTCACCCGTGACACCCGCCCATGACGCGGTAGCGCTCGCCGCCCCCCACACCCCCGGGGCCGTCGGCGCGGCCACCGCACTGCTCGACGCCTATCAGCCGGGCGACACCCGGTTCTTCGCGTCCCCCACCCGTACGCTCCTCGCCCACGGCTCGGCAGCCGAAGTCCCGCACGACGAGCGGCCGTTGACCGAGCGGGTCGCCGCAACGCTGCAGGCGCAGCGGCGCGCGGGCAACCAGGCCCCGGTCGTGGTGGGCTCCATCCCCTTCGACCCCGCCGCGCCCGCCGTGCTCAGCGTGCCCGAAGCGGTCCGCTGGGCGCCCGCCCTGCGCACCGATCCGCTCGTCGCCCTGCCCACCGAGCCGCCCGCCACAGCCGGGGGCTGGCAGGTCCGCGAGGTCCCTTCGGGCGAGGAGTACGCCGCCTCGGTCGAGGCAGCCGTACGGCGCATGAAGAGCGGCGAGTTCGACAAGGTCGTCCTCGCCCGCACCCTGCAGCTCGACACCGAGGGCCCGCTCGACCTGCCCGCGATGCTGCAGCGCCTGGCCCGCCGCGACCCGCACGGCTACTCCTTCGCCGTGCCGACGGGCCCCGGCCGCACCCTCCTCGGCGCGAGCCCCGAGCTGCTCGTCTCCCGGCACGGCGACCGGCTGACCGCCAACCCCCTCGCGGGTTCGACGCCGCGCTCGGCCGATCTGGCCGAGGACGTGCGCCGGGCGGCCGCCCTGCTCGAATCGGCGAAGGACCTGCACGAGCACGCGGTCGTCGTGGACGCCGTGCACAAGGCCCTCGCCCCCTTCTGCACCGACCTCGACGTCCCCGAGCGGCCCACGCTGGTCCGCACGGCCACCATGTGGCACCTGTCGACGACCGTCACCGGCGAGCTCGCCGACGCGGCCACCTCCGCCCTTGACCTCGCGTGCGCACTGCACCCGACCCCGGCCGTCTGCGGCACCCCGACCGGCCACGCCCGCGGCGTGATCGGCGAGTTGGAGCCTTTCGACCGCGGGCACTACACCGGCATGGTCGGATGGAGCGACGCGCAGGGTGACGGCGAGTGGGTCGTCACGATCCGCTGCGCGGAGGCCGAGGAGCGGGAGAACGGCAGCGGCCGGCTGCGGCTCTTCGCGGGCGCGGGCGTCGTCGCCGACTCCTCGCCCGAGGCCGAACGGGCCGAGACGGGCGCCAAGTTCCGTACGTTCCTCGACGCGGTGGGGGTCGACCGATGACGACACCGATGACGACGCCGATGACGTCGGCATACAGCGGCGTGGACGCGCCGCGCATCCCCGACGAGTTCGCCGAGCGGTACCGCGCCGCCGGTTACTGGCGCGGCGAGACCTTCGGCGGCATGCTCCGCGAGCGGGCCGAAGCGCACCCGGACCGGGTCGCGATCACCGACGGGGACCGTAACTGGACGTACGGCGAACTCGACGTGCGCGCCGACCGGTTGGCCGCCGGATTCGCCGCCCGCGGCATCACCAAGGGCGACCGGGTCGTCGTCCAGCTCCCGAACATCGCCGAGTTCTTCGAGGTGGTCTTCGCGCTCTTCCGGATCGGCGCCCTGCCGGTCTTCGCGCTGCCCGCGCACCGCGAGACGGAGATCCACTACTTCTGCGAGTTCACCGAGGCCGTCGCCTACGTCGTCCCCGACCGGCTCGGCGGCTTCGACCACCGTGACCTCGCGGCGAAGGTCCGCGCCGAAGTGCCCACGCTGCGCGACGTGTTCGTGGTGGGCGACCCCGGTGAAGACACCGCGCACACGGCGCTCGCCGACGTGCCGTGCGAGCCGGTCGAGATCGCCGGACCCGCGCCGTCCGACCTCGCGTTCCTCCAGCTGTCCGGCGGCAGCACCGGCGTACCCAAGCTGATCCCCCGCACCCACGACGACTACATGTACTCGCTGTGGGGCTCCAACGAGCTCTGCGGTGTGACCGAGGAGTCCGTCTACCTCGTGGCGCTGCCCGCGGCGCACAACTTCCCGCTCTCGTCGCCGGGTTCGCTGGGTCTGCTGTACGCGGGCGGCCGCGTCGTGATGTGCCCGCAGCCCGACCCGGACACCGCGTTCCCGATCATCGAGCGGGAGAAGGTGACCATCACCGGTCTCGTCCCGCCGCTCGCCCTGGTGTGGACCGACGCGGGACGCACCACTCCGTACGACATCTCCAGCCTCGACGTGCTGCTCGTGGGCGGCGCGAAGTTCAGCGAGGCGGCGGCCCGCCGGGTCACCCCCGCGCTCGGCTGCACCCTGCAGCAGGTCTTCGGGATGGCCGAGGGTCTGGTCAACTACACGCGCCTGGACGACCCGGCGGAGACGATCGTCACCACGCAGGGGCGGCCGATCTCCCCCGACGACGAGATCCGCATCGTGGACGACGCCGACCAGGACGTGCCCGACGGCGAGTCCGGCCATCTGCTGACCCGCGGCCCGTACACCATCCGCGGCTACTGGCGCGCCCCCGAGCACAACGCACGCTCGTTCACCGCCGACGGTTTCTACCGCACGGGCGACATCGTGAGCCGCACGCCCACCGGCCATCTGGTGGTCGAGGGCCGGGCGAAGGACCAGATCAACCGGGGCGGCGAGAAGATCGCCCCGGAGGAGGTCGAGAACATCATCCTCGGCCACCCGCACGTCCACGACGTGTCGGTCGTCGCCGTCCCCGACGAGTACCTGGGCGAGCGGACCCTCGCCTATGTCATCCCGCGCGAGGACGCCGAACCGCTCAAGCCGGTCACCATCAAGAAGTTCGTGCGCGAGCGGGGGCTCGCCGCGTTCAAGGTGCCCGACCGGGTGGAGTTCGTGACCGCCTTCCCGCAGACCGGCATCGGCAAGGTCAGCAAGAAGGACCAGCGGACGAGCGCCGCGACCCCGGACAGCTGAGCAGCACCGTTCCTCCCGCATTCCTGAGCTTCACCGAAAGGCCACCGACCATGGCGCTCCCCGCCGTCACGCCGTACCCGATGCCCGCATCCGACGAACTGCCCGACAACCGCGTCGCGTGGAACGTCGACCCGCGGCGGGCGGTGCTGCTCGTCCACGACCTGCAGAACCACTTCCTGACCGCGTACACCCCCGACACCTCGCCGACCACCGAACTCCTCACCAACGTGGGCGAGTTGGCGAAGGCGGCGCGCGCGGCCGGCATGCCGGTCCTGTACTCGGCGCAGCCGGGCGGCCAGTCCCCCCAAGAGCGCGGTCTCCAGCAGGACTTCTGGGGCCCCGGCCTGCCGGACGACGAGCACGCGAAGGCGATCGCGGGCCCGGTCGCGCCGGAGCCCAGCGACACGGTGATCACGAAGTGGAAGTACAGCGCGTACGTCCGCACCGACCTTGAAGAGCGGATGCGCGAGGCGGGCCGGGACCAGATCGTGATCGTCGGCGTGTACGCGCACATCGGCGTCCTGATGACGGCGTGCGACGCGTGGATGCGTGACGTGCAGGCGTTCGTCGTGGCCGACGCCGTCGCCGACTTCTCCCGCGAGGACCACGACATGGCGCTGCGCTACGCGGCGGGCCGCTGCGCGGTCGTCACCACCACCGACGCGGTTCTGAAGGGGATCTGACATGGCGCTCAGCGTGGAAACCATCCGGGCGGACGTCGCGGACGTGCTCGGCGAGGACCCGGCCGACATTCCCGTCGACGAGAACCTGGTCGACTACGGCCTCGACTCCGTACGCATCATGGCGCTCATCGAGCGCTGGCGCCGCGAGCACGAGATCACCGCCACCTTCGTCGACCTGGCCGAGCAGCCCGCCATCGAGGCCTGGGCGCCGATTCTGGGAGCCTCCGCATGAGGCTCACCGCTGCCCAGTCGGGCATGTGGTTCGCCCAGGCCCTCGACCCCGGGAGCCCGGCCCAGAACACCGCCGAGTGCCTGGAGATCCACGGGCCGATCGACCCGTCCGTGTTCGCGGACGCCCTGCGGCAGGTCGTCTCCGAGGCCGACGCCCTGCGCGTACGGATCATCGAAGGGGCCGAAGGGCCGAGCCAGTTGGAGGTCACCGACCCCACACTGCCGCTGAAGGTGCGCGATCTGCGCGCCGCCGCGGACCCGGACGCCGAGGCGCGGGAGTGGATGCGCGACGACCTCGCCACGCCCTTCGACCTGGCGGCGGGGCCGCTGTTCGCGCACGCGCTGTTCCGCGTGGGCGACGAGCGGTGGCTGTGGTACCAGCGGGTGCACCACATCGTGATGGACGGCTTCGGCTACTCGCTGCTCGCCCGCCGCACCGCCGATGTCTACACCGCGCTCGCCGCGGGCGAGACCCCGGCCGACAGCCCCTTCGGGCGGCTCGCGGACCTGGTCGACGAGGACACCGCCTACCGTGCGTCGGAAACGTACGACAAGGACCGCCGCTACTGGGACGAGGCCTTCTGCGACCGCCCGGACGCGCCGAACCTGGCCGGGCGCACGGCGCTGCCGTCCCGCACCTTCCACCGCCGCACCGCCCACCTGTCCCCCGAAGCGACCGCGCGGCTGCGGGAGTTGGCGACCTCGATGCGGGCGACCTGGCCGGAGGTGCTCGTCGCCGCGCAGGCGCTGTACGTCTCGCGGGCCACCGGCTCCGCCGAGGTGGTGCTCGGTCTGCCGATGATGGGCCGGATGGGTTCGGTGGCCCTGCGCGTGCCCGGCATGGTGATGAACGTGCTGCCGCTGCGGCTCACCGTCACCCCGCAGGCGACGTTCGCCGAGCTGACCCGGCAGGTGGTGCTCGGCATCCGCGCCGCCCGCCGCCACCAGCGCTACCGCTACGAGGACATCCGCCGCGACCTGGGCCTCCTGGGGGAGGGCCGCTCGCTGGTCGGGCCGCTTGTCAACGTGATGCCGTTCGACTACGGCCTGACCTTCGCGGGCGCCCGCACCGACGCCCACAATCTGTCGGCGGGCCCGGTCGACGACCTCACGGTCAATGTGTACGACCGCGCGGACGGCAGCGGTCTGCGCATCGACTACGACGGCAATCCGGCCCTGTACGAGCCGGACGAACTCGGCGTCCACCAGGCGCGGTTCATGGAGCTCCTGGAGCGCCTCTCGCAGGCCGAGCCGCATGCCACGCTCGCCGAGCACACCATCGCGCGCCGCTCCGAACTCGCCCTGGTCGTCGAGGAGTTCAACGCCACCGCGCAGCCGGTGCCGCCCACCACCCTGATCGGCCCGATCGAGGCCCAGGCGGTCCGCACCCCGGACGCCACGGCCCTCGTCTTCGGCGACCAGGAGCTGACGTACGCCGAGCTGAACGCCCGCGCGAACCGGCTCGCCCACCATCTGATCGAGATCGGCGTACGGCCCGGCGCCCTCGCCGCGGTGGCGGTGCCCCGCTCCCTCGACCTGGTGGTCACGCTCCTCGCCGTGCTCAAGGCGGGCGGCGCCTACCTCCCGCTGGACCCGGACTATCCGTCGGACCGCCTCGCGTACATGCTGGGCGACGCCGATCCGGCCTGCGTGATCGCGGACCGCGCGGACCGGGTGCCCGCGTCGGGCATCCCGCTCGTCGCCCTCGACCGCCTGGACACCACGCCGTACGGGAGCTACGACCCGCCGCGCGCGCTCACGCCGCACCATCCGGCGTACGTCATCTACACCTCCGGCTCGACGGGCCGCCCCAAGGGCGTCGTCGTGCCGCACTCGGCGATCGACAACCGGCTGCGCTGGATGCAGCACGAGTACGAACTCGCCCCCGGTGACCGGGTGTTGCAGAAGACGCCGTCCGGTTTCGACGTGTCGGTGTGGGAGTTCTTCTGGGCGCTGCGGGCCGGTGCGACGCTGGTCGTCGCCGAGCCGGGCGGCCACAAGGACCCGGCGTATCTGGCCCGCGTCATCCGCGAACATGCCGTCACCGTCTGCCACTTCGTGCCGTCGATGCTCCAGGTGTTCCTGGCCGAGCCCGCCGCCGCGGACTGCTCGGGACTGCGGCACGTCTTCTGCAGCGGCGAGGCGCTGCCGCGCGAGACGGTCCGCGACTTCGGGCGCGTCCTGGACGGCGTACCGCTGCACAATCTGTACGGCCCGACCGAGGCGGCCGTCGATGTGACGTACCACCCGTGCGCGACCGCCGCGACGGGCCCGGTACCGATCGGCAAGCCCGTCTGGAACACCCGTCTGTACGTCCTGGACGCGGCGCTCCAGCCGTGCCCGCCGGGCGTGCAGGGCGAGTTGTTCCTCGCGGGCACCCAGCTGGCGATCGAGTACCTGGGGCGGCCCGAGCTGACCGCGTCCCGTTTCGTCGCCGACCCCTACGGCCCGTCCGGCACCCGGATGTACCGCACGGGCGACCTGGCGCGCTGGACGGAACACGGCGAGATCGAGTACCTGGGCCGCACCGACCACCAGGTGAAGCTGCGCGGACTGCGCATCGAACTGGGCGAGATCGAGGCCGAGTTGGCCGGTGATCCGGCGGTGAGCGCGGCCAGTGTGCTGGTCCGCGAGGACCGTCCGGGCGACCAGCGGCTCGTCGGGTACGTCACGGCCGACGGGGCGGGGGCCCCGGACCCCGAGGCGCTGCGCACCCGCCTCGCCCGGACACTGCCGGACTACATGGTGCCGGGCGCGATCGTGGTCCTGGACGACTTCCCGCTCAGCCCGAACGGCAAGCTGGACCGGCGCGCGCTGCCCGCCCCCGCCTTCGAGGGGTCGGCCGACGGCGGCCGCGTGCCCAGCGGCCACCGCGAGGAGACCCTCACCCGGCTCTTCGCGGAGATCCTGGGCGTGCCCCAACTGGGCGTGGACGACGCGTTCTTCGACCTCGGCGGCACCTCGCTGCTCGCGGCGCGGCTCGTCGCCAGGGTCCGCGACACGCTCGGCGCGGAGCTCACCATCGGCACGCTCTTCCAGGCGCAGACCCCGGCGGCGCTCGCCGCCCACCTGGACGCGGACCGCGGCGAGGCCGATCACGCCCTGGACGTGCTGCTCCCGCTGCGCGCGGGCGGCGACCGCACCCCGCTGTTCGCGTTCCACCCCGCGGGCGGCATCAGCTGGTGCTACTCGGGTCTGCTCTCGCGGCTCGACCCCGGGCAGCCGGTGTACGGGCTGCAGGCGCACGGACTGCACGGCGAGGAGCAACTCCCGTCCTCGATGGAGGAGATGGCGGCCGAGTACGTGGACGCCCTGCGCGGCGTACAGCCGCACGGCCCCTACCGGCTGCTCGGCTGGTCGGTGGGCGGCGTCCTCGCGCACACCGTCGCCGTACGCCTCCAAGAGGCGGGCGAGCAGGTCGAGTTGCTCGCGCTCCTCGACGCCTATCCGTCGGACCAGTGGCGCGACTCGGCGATCCCGGCCGAGGCGGACGCCCTGACGGCGCTGCTTCGGATGGCCGGTTACGACCGGACGGGCGAGCTGACCCGCGACGACGTCCTGGCGACGCTGCACCGCGAGGGCAGCGCGCTGGCCGGTCTTCCCGACCGGACGCTCACCGCGGTGATCGACATCGTGGTCAACAACGCGCGGCTGATGCGCGAGCACGACCACCGGGCCTTCGACGGCGACGCGCTGTTCTTCACGGCGTCCGCGCCGCGCGCCGAGGACTGGCTGACGCGCGAGGCCTGGACCCCGTACATCGGTGGTGAGATCGACAACCACGATGTGGACTGTCTGCACCCGGAGTTGACCCAGCCGCGGCGTCTCGACGAGATCTGCGCCGTCCTCGCCACCCGCCTCAAGGAGCTGGACCACGCATGACGATCACGGCAGGCCCCTTCGATCCGACCGGCGCGGACGACGCCGCGGAGCCGACGCATCTGGTCCTGGAGAACGCGCGCGGCGAGCACTCCCTGTGGCCGGCGTTCCGCCCGGCTCCCGAGGGATGGCGGACGGTGTACGGCCCCGAGCCGTACGGCCGTTGCGTGGCCCATCTCCAGGCTCCGCCCGCGTGACGGATCTCCACCTCGTACGCCCGGCCCCGCTCTGCGACATCGACGTTTCCGTACTCGATGCCGATGAGCGGCGCCGGGCGGCGGCGTTGCGGCGTCCCGCGGACCGTGCGGTGTACGTGGCGGCGCACACCGCGCTGCGGCGCAGGCTCGGCGCGTATCTGTCCGTCGATCCGGCGGCGGTGGAGCTCGTGCGTCTGCCGTGCCCCGGATGCGGCGGGCCGCACGGCCGTCCCGCCGTGGCCGGGGGCGAGGGCCCGCACTTCTCGCTGTCGCACACGGGCGGCCTCGCCCTGCTCGCCTTCGCGGACCGTCCGGTCGGCGTCGACATCGAGCGGCTGCCCGCGCCGAGCGTGGTGGACGACGTGGCGGCGGCCCTGCACCCCTTGGAGCGGGCCCAACTGGCCGCGCTCCCGGCCCTCGAGCGGCCGCTCGCCTTCGCCCGCTGCTGGACCCGCAAGGAGGCATGCCTGAAGGGGACGGGCGCGGGTCTCGCCGGTGACGGGATGACGGCACTGCTGGTGGGGACCGGATCCGCGCCCGCGCCGGTGCCGGGCTGGACGATGACGGACGCGGACGTCCCCGAGGGCTACGCGGCGGCGGTCGCGGTCGCCGCCTGAGCACCAAGCAGGCCTACGAGCCCGTCAGCCAGCTCGGTGCGCCAGCAGAGGTAGTCGTGCCCGCCGTTGTACTCGCGGTACACGGCGTCGTCGTACCCCTTCTCCCGCAAGGTGTCGCGCAGCCTGCGCAGGGCGGGGAGTGCCACCCACTCCTGCTCACCGGCCGAGAGCCAGAACCGGACGGGCAGCTTCTCGCTCGCGGCGATGCGGCCGGTCAGCCACTCGGAGCTTTCGAGGTCGGGTCCGTCGGGCCACCAGAAGGACCCGGACTGGGCGAGGACCCGGCCGAAGCGTCCCGGCGCCGCGAAGGCCGCAAAGGCGGCGGTGAGGCCGCCGAGGCTCTGGCCCGCGACGACGGTGCGGGCCGGGTCGTCGGTCAGCGAAAGCCGTCCGGCCGCCCAGGGCAGCAGTTCGCGCTCCAGGAACCCCACGAAGCGTTCGTTGCAGGCGAGTTCGGCCCAGCGCAGGTCCGAGTACAGGGAATCGGGAAGCAGGGCGACCAGCGGCGGGATGCGGCCGTCCGCGATGAGGTTGTCCAGAAGCGCGGCGACATCGAGGCCCGGCTGCCACATCTCGCCGTCCATCAGGACGAGGACGTGCAGATCGTCCCCGCCGCCCGGCGGCTCGTACACATGGACGGGACGCTCATTGCCGAGCAGCTCGCTGCGGACGGTGTGGGTGGTGACGGTGCCGCGCGCGACGCCCTCGCGCCGCTGCCAGTCCTCGCCGCGCGGGGCCCCCGGCAGCTCGACGTACGACACCGGATCGCCGCCCCAACGCCGGGCCAGCGTCCGCGAGTTCAGCGGGTCGCCCTGCTGACGGCCGCGCAGCCAGGCCCAGTACTCGCCCTGCTCCCGCGGCCCTTCGCCCTCGTCCACGCAGAGGGTGTAGGTGGCCCGCCAGTCGTCGCGCATCCGGATCGACCAGTGCCAGATGTCGGTGCCCGGTACGCGCTCCATCAGATTGCGCGCGAGGTCTCGCGGATCAACGATCTTGTTCGGGAGTACGAGCACCGCACGCGTCGCCTCGCTCCCCCGCCACAGGAAGGTGACCACCCGGTGGTCGGCATCGCCCCGCGGATCGGGCTCGACGATCGGCGCCCCGCCCGCAGCCCGCACGGCTCCCCAGAAGTCGCCCCGCACCACGGCCCGGTCCACCCAGGCGCTGGACGCGCGCTCGACGGGCCGCGGCCGGGCGATGCGGGGCGGCCGGCGGGTGGTCCCGTCGGGGGGAGCGGTCAGCGGCATGGGGAGGCCTCCAGGAGTCGATAAGGGTGACCTTACTTGAGAGGTGCCGCCGCAGGTCGGCCAGGCTCCGGTGCCCGTGGACCGAAAGCCGGAAAAGCCGCGACGCCGCTGTACATTGCCGCTTATGTCGATACCCAACCCGCCGCAGCCGGGCCCGTACCAGCCGAACCCGAACCCCAATCCGTACCAGCAGCCTCCGGGCGCGGTATCGCCTCAGCCCTACGGCCCGCAGCCCGGCCCGTACGCCCAGCAGCCGGGCCCTTACGGCCAGCCGCCGGCTCCCGTGGGTGGCCCGCCGGCGCCTCCGGCCGTTCCGCGCAGACCGACGCCGGGGTGGGTCTGGGGGCTCGGCGGCGTGGTCGTGGCATCAGCCCTGTGGGCGGGGGCGCTCTTCGCCACCGGCAACCTCGGATCGGGCGGCGGCGACGCGGACTTCGCCGGTCACCAGTACACGAAGAACCTCTGCGACGCCACGAAGCTCAAGGCGTTCCAGAAGAAGTACACGCTCGACACGGACTCCACCGCGACCACGCACTACGGCTCCCGGCAGAAGGGGCTCGACCAGAGCTACTGCAGCCACAAGCTGAAGGACCCGGAGGCGGCCGCCGACTCGTACGCGAGCACCTACGTCTACTCCACCGCCCGGTGGCACAAGACGACCGACCCGGCGGGCGAGTTCGCCTCGGAGTGGAAGGCCTTCGAGGACCAGTCGCAGAAGACGTACGGCTACACGACGAAGGCCGTGAGCGGCATCGGCGACGAGGCGTATCTGGTGACCGAGAAGAGCGGCACGGACAAGGACTCCCTCACCAGCATGACGCTCGCCGTGCGCGCGGGCTGGTTCACGATCCAGATGCACTGGAGCTCATACGGAGCCCCGGACGACAAGGCCACCCAGCCGACGGACGCGGAGATCCGGAAGATGCTGGAGACCGACACCCGCACGGCGATGGAGAGCCTCAAGAAGTAGGCCCCTCAAGGGCGCGGCCAGGGGTGCCCTTCGAGCCGCTCGATGTCGCCGTTGAAGCGCTGGAGGAAGTCGGCGAAGGTCGCCACGTCCTGCGGCGTCCAGTCGCTGAACACCTTCTCCAGGCCTCCGGTGTAATCGGCGCGGTCGGCGTCGAGTTGGTGCTCGCCCTCGGCGGAGATGCGGAACTTGCGGGCCAGGCCGCCGTCGGGGTCGGGGATGCGTTCGACGAGT
The DNA here is from genome assembly GCF_042740015.1 of Streptomyces sp. NPDC059037. Classification (NCBI taxonomy): domain Bacteria; kingdom Bacillati; phylum Actinomycetota; class Actinomycetes; order Kitasatosporales; family Streptomycetaceae; genus Streptomyces; species Streptomyces sp. NPDC059037. The sequence continues at coordinate 2,864 of NZ_JBHYIG010000020.1, read as the reverse complement.
CCGGCGCGCAGCATGGCCGCGGTCTGCCGGTTGAGGGTGGACGCGTCGAGCCCGAAGGCCTCGCTGAGCTGGCCGATGGACATCGGCCCGTCCATCTGGATGCGGCTGAGCAGGACGTACGCACTGCGGTCCAGGCGCCCGCCGGTGGCGCGCGTCCGGGGGTTGTACAGGTGCGAGTGCCGCCCGAGCAGCATGGTCTCGAACTCGACCCGGCCAACGGGCTTTTCCATGTGAGGCATCCTCCGACTCCCGGCGCTTTACAGGGCAGGGCTGCCCGCACCGGCCCTGCCGCACATGATGCATCGTACTCGGCGTATGCATGATGCATGTCATATGTATAGTGCACATCAGCGTGCGGGCCGAGGGCGTCGCATCGTGCGGGGCCGAGGGTGTCGCGCAGAGTCGAGGGAGAAACCAGTGGTCAGATCCGAGCCCGATGAGTCCGCTGTGCGCCCGGGGCGCATCGTCGGCGTACTCGCCCTCGCGGGCATCGTCGCCGCGGTCATGCAGACGCTGGTGGTGCCGCTGATCGGCGACCTGCCGAGCATGCTCGACACCTCGGCGTCGAACGCGTCCTGGGTGGTCACGGCCACGCTGCTCTCCGCGGCGGTGGCGACTCCGGTGGCCGGGCGGCTCGGTGACATGTACGGCAAGCGCCGCATGCTGCTCGTCTCCGTGCTGCCGCTCGTCGCCGGCTCGGTGGTCTGCGCGCTGTCGTCCTCCGTCGTGCCGATGATCGTCGGGCGCGGACTGCAGGGCCTGGGCATGGGCGTGGTGCCGCTGGGCGTCAGCCTGCTGCGCGATGTGCTGCCGCCCGAGCGCCTGGGCTCCTCCATCGCCCTGATGAGCGCGTCCATGGGCGTGGGCGGCGCGCTCGGCCTGCCGTTCTCGGCGGCCGTCGCCGAGAACGCGAGCTGGCGCGTGCTGTTCTGGGTCGCCGCCGCGCTGAGTCTTCTGGTCGGCGCCCTTGCCTGGCTGTTCGTGCCCGCGGGGCGGGTGGGGGCCGCAGCGGGCCGCTTCGACCTCCTGGGCGCGATCGGTCTCGGCAGCGGTCTGATCTGTCTGCTGCTCGCCGTGTCCAAGGGCTCCGACTGGGGCTGGGCGAGCGGGACGACGCTCGGTCTCTTCGCCGCGGCCGTCGTCGTCCTGCTCACCTGGGGCTGGTGGGAGCTGCGCAGCGCCGAGCCGCTGGTCGACCTGCGCGTCACCGCACGCCCGCAGGTCCTGATGACCAACGCGGCCTCGGTGCTCGTCGGTTTCGCGATGTACGCCCAGTCGCTCGTCGTGCCCCAGCTGCTTCAACTGCCCGAGGCCACCGGCTACGGCCTGGGGCAGTCGATGATGGCCATGGGGCTGTGGATGGCCCCGGCGGGCCTGATGATGATGGCCCTCGCCCCGCTCGGCGCCAAGCTCTCGGCGGCCCGCGGCCCCAAGGTCACGCTGTCCGTCGGCAGCCTGGTCATCGCCGTCGGCTACGCCTCTTCGCTGCTCCTGCTCGGCTCGACCTGGGGCCTGCTCGCCGTGACGATCGTCTGCAACGCGGGCGTCGGCCTGGCCTACGGGGCGATGCCGGCCCTGATCATGGGGGCCGTGCCGCAGGAGGAGACCGCTTCGGCCAACAGCTTCAACACGCTGATGCGTTCCATCGGCAGCTCCGTCTCGGCCGCCGTGATCGGTGTGGTCCTCGCGCAGCTGACGACGGACTTCGGCGGCCACCTGCTGCCGTCGGAGGACGGCTTCCGCGTCGCCATGCTGATGGGCTGCTCGGTGGCCCTCGCGGCGGCTGCCGTCGCCTCGCTCATTCCCGTACGGCCGATGAATCCCTTGCCCGAGCCGGAAGTTGACGCCGAAGCGAACGCGGTGGCCTCCCACTCTCCGGGGGCGGACCAGGGGTGAGCTAACCTGCCCGCATGCGCGGACAGTTCACCGGCTGGCCGGAACAGGCCATGGACGTGTTGTGGCAGCTGCAGGGCGAACCGACCCACGCGACCCGCGAGCGCTGTCGCGCGGACCGCGAACGCCTGGTCCGGCAGCCGATGATCGCCCTGCTCAACGAGGTCGCGGACGCCGACCCCCGGTACGAGGACTTCTCCGTCTGGCACTACCGCACCGACTCCTGGTGGTGGCAGCACCAGAGCGCGGTGATCCGGCTCGGCCGCAAGATCGAGATCAATCTCCGGTTCTCCCTGGACGGCCTGCGGATCCAGGGCGCCTGGTGGTACCCCGATCCCGGCCAGGTGGACATGTTCCGCAAAGCGGTGGCCTCCGAGGGGAGCGGCCGCGAACTGTCCGCCATCGTCGAGGACGTGCGGAAGAAGGGCTACGACATCTCCGGGGACGTGATGAAGCGCCCCCCGCGCGGCTATCCGACGAACCACTCCCGTACGAACCTGCTGCGCCACCGTTCGCTGATCGCCGCCCGTCCCCTCGGCTGCGAGGAGTGGCTGCACACCCCCGGGGCGGTCGACCGGGTCCTCTCGGCCGCCGCCGACCTGGACGCCCTGCTCATGTGGCTGGTCCGCCACGTGAAGCACGCCGCCTGAAGCAACGTCAATGGCGTCGTGCTGCCGGTGCACGGCGGCTGGTCGGCGGTGTGAGTTCCCGGGCGAGGGACCGCTCGACGTCGGTCAACGGCAGGTCGGGGACCAGCCGTTCGGGGCCGCCCGCGGGCGGCGGGCTCAGCGGCGGGGGCAGGATCAGGCCAGGGCAGTGGATCGGCGGCACCATCTGCGTGGCGCCGTAGGCCACCAGGCTGCGCCAGGCCGCCTTGACACAGCGACGTACGAAGAACCTCATGCGGTCCATCCCTTCGAGCGAGCCGGGTGAGCGGGGGCGCGCGACGGCCGGCCGGCCCCGGCCCGGCC
>NZ_JBHYIG010000019.1:54277-57420 GCF_042740015.1 Streptomyces sp. NPDC059037 | reverse complement strand
TGGTCGTCGTCGGGGGCCTCCAGACCGACGCCCCGCGGCCCCGCGCCCTCAGGCGGGGGGGCGGCTGGGGGAGGGAGGTGGGAGCCCTCCACGCCTACGGCTACCAGGCCGACCCGGAGGTCAAGGAGATCTACACCCGCCTCCGCAAGACCCACAACGAAGGCGTCTTCGACGCCTACACCCCCGAGATCCGCGCCTGCCGCTCCTCCGGCATCATCACGGGTCTGCCCGACGCCTACGGCCGCGGCCGCATCATCGGCGACTACCGCCGCGTCGCGCTCTACGGAGTCGACCGTCTCATCGCCGCGAAGGAAGCCGACAAGACGCTCCTGAACGAGGAGTGGGCCACCGAGGACGTCATCCGCGCCCGCGAGGAGACCTCCGAGCAGATCAAGGCCCTGGGCGAACTGAAGGCCATGGCGATGTCGTACGGCCACGACATCTCCACCCCCGCGTCCACGGGCCTGGAGGCCATCCAGTGGCTGTACTTCGGCTACCTCGCCGCCGTGAAGGAGCAGAACGGCGCGGCCATGTCGATCGGCCGCATCGACAACTTCCTCGACATCTACCTCCAGCGCGACATCGAGGCCGGCCGCCTCACCGAGGCCCAGGCCCAGGAGTTCATCGACGACTTCGTCATCAAGCTCCGCATCGTCCGCTTCCTGCGCACCCCCGAGTACAACGAGCTCTACTCCGGCGACCCGACCTGGGTCACCTGGTCCATGGCAGGCATCGGCGACGACGGCCGCCCGCTGGTCTCCCGCACCACGTTCCGCGCCCTGCAGACCCTCTACAACCTGGGCCCGGCGCCCGAGCCGAACCTCACGGTCTTCTGGTCGCGGCAACTCCCCCAAGGATTCAAGGACTTCGCCTCCAAGGTCGCGATCGACACCTCGGCCATCCAGTTCGAGTCCGACGAACTGATGCGCCCCAAGTACGGCGACGACACCGCCATCGCCTGCTGCGTCTCCGCCATGGCCGTCGGCAAGCAGATGCAGTTCTTCGGCGCCCGCGTCAATGTCGCCAAGGCCCTGCTCTACGCGATCAACGGCGGCCGCGACGAGAGGACCGGCAAGCTCGTCGTCGAGGGCTTCGAGCCCATCGAGGGCGACCACCTGGACTACGAGACCGTCGCCGAACGCTACGACGCGATGCTCGGCTGGCTCGCCAAGACGTACGTACACGCGCTGAACGTCATCCACTACATGCACGACAAGTACGCCTACGAGCGCATCGAGATGGCTCTGCACGACCGGGAGATCCTGCGCACCATGGCCTGCGGCATCGCGGGCCTCTCGGTCGCCGCGGACTCGCTCTCCGCCATCAAGCACGCCAAGGTCAAGGTCATCCGTGACGAGACCGGCCTCGCCGTCGACTACGAGATCGAGGGGGACTACCCCGCCTACGGCAACAACGACGACCGCGCGGACGCCATCGCCCGGCGCATCGTCTCCGACTTCATGGGCAAGATCCGCCGGCACCCCACCTACCGGAACGCGGTGCACACCCAGTCGGTCCTGACGATCACCTCGAACGTCGTCTACGGCAAGAAGACCGGCAACACCCCCGACGGCCGCCGCGCGGGCGAGCCCTTCGCGCCCGGCGCCAACCCGATGAACGGCCGTGACGAGCACGGCTACATCGCCTCCGCGCTGTCGGTCGCCAAGCTCGACTACGACGACGCCGAGGACGGCATCTCGCTGACCAACACCATCACCCCCGACGCCCTGGGCCGCACTCCCGAGGAGCGGATCGCGAACCTCTCCGGGGTCCTGGACGGCTTCATGGCCAGTGACGGCTTCCACATGAACGTCAACGTCCTCGACAAGGCGACCCTCCAAGACGCCATGGAGCACCCGGAGAACTACCCGCAGCTGACCATCAGGGTCTCCGGCTACGCGGTCAACTTCATCCGGCTCACCCGCGACCAGCAGCTCGACGTCATCAACCGCACCTTCCACGGCTCGCTCTGAGCCACCTAGCTGTGAGCCACCTGGAGCACTGCCATGACTGCTCTGCTCGATACGGAGACCGTGCTCGATACGGAGACCGTGCTCGGTACGAAGACCGTGCGCGGCACGGCGACCCCGGCGGCCGCCGTGACCCGCCGCCCGGTCACCGGATCCATCCACTCCTGGGACCTGTCCACGGGGGTCGACGGCCCCGGCACGCGCTTCGTCACGTTCCTCTCCGGCTGCCCGTTGACCTGCCTGTACTGCCACAACCCCGACACCTGGCGGATGCGGAACGGCAAGCGGACGACGGTCGACGACATGATCGCGGAGGCCGGCAAGTACACGACGTTCATCTCCGCCGCCGGGGGAGGGGCCACCGTCAGCGGCGGCGAACCCCTCCTGCAGCCCGTCTTCACCGGCGAACTGCTGCACCGCCTCAAGCACGAACTGGGCCTGCACACCGCCCTCGACACCTCGGGCTTCCTCGGCGTGCGCGCCACCGACGCCCTGCTCCGGGATGTCGACCTGGTCCTGCTGGACATCAAGTCCTGGGACCCCGACACGTACAAGAAGGTCACAGGACGCCCCCTGCGTCCCACCCTCGACTTCGCCCGGCGCCTCGCGGCGCTCGGCAAGGACATCTGGGTGCGATTCGTCCTCGTCCCCGGTCTGACCGACGACCCGGCGAACATCGAGGGCGTCGCACGCTTCGCCGCCTCGCTCGGCAATGTCTCCCGCGTCGACGTGCTGCCCTTCCACAAGCTGGGCGAGGCGAAGTGGGACGCGCTCGGCAAGGACTTCACGCTGCGCGACACCCCATCGCCCACCCCGGAGCAGGTGACCGCCGCCAAGGAGATCTTCGCGGCCCAGGGCCTCAAGGCCGTCTGACGGCGGCCGGCCCACGATGGCCGGGTCCACCGGCGCCCCACGGACGTACCCTGGATACATGAGTACCGCCCCCGCCCCCGAACCGCGCGATCCGAAGGAATCGGAGACCCCGGAGGGTTCCACGGCGCCGAAGAAGCCGAAGAGCGCCCTGGTCTTCGACGACCCCCTGTCGCAGCAGTCTTCGGACGACACGGACCGCGGGTGGGGCGAGCGGCCTCCGGGGGGGGGGGGCCCCCCCCCCGCCCCCGGGCCGGGCGCGCGCCACCCACCGCCCCCCCCCCCCCCCAACCCGCGCCCGGG
>NZ_JBHYIG010000019.1:45238-54267 GCF_042740015.1 Streptomyces sp. NPDC059037 | reverse complement strand
TAGACCCCCCCCCCCCGCCCCCACTCTATTCCGCCCCCCCCGCCGGGGGGGGGGGCCGGCGCCCTCGGGGGGGCGGCGCCCCCGCCCCCCCCCCTGGCGCGCTTCCTCGACGAGAAGCCGCCCCACCACCTCTGAGCCCTCGCTAGGGCTCGCTGTGGCCAGAGCCGCGCTGCGCCACCAGGGCGTCGCGGATCTCCTTCAGAACCTCCAGCTCGGACAGTTCGACGACCTCCTGCGCGCCTTCCTTGGCAGCCTTCCGCGCCGCCTGCTTGGCCAGGTACTTGGCCATGGGCAGGACCATCAGGAAGTAGACGACGGCCGCGGTGATCACGAAGCTGAGGGTCGCGCTGAGCACGGATCCCCACATGATCGGGATGCCGCTCTCGACTGTCCCGTCCGCCTTCATGACGCACGGGGACTTCAGGCACGAGCTGTAGTGGTCGAGATCCTTCGTCCCGAAGGCACCGACCAGCGGGTTGATGACGCCCTTCACCACCGAGTTCACGATGTTCGTGAACGCGGCGCCGATGACCACCGCGACCGCCAGGTCGACGACGTTGCCGCGCATCAGGAAGGCCTTGAAGCCCTCCCAGAGACCCGGTTCCTTCTTCTCGCTCACCACGAGGCCTTTCGTTGCACATGCAGGTTGTAAAACAGACAGCTTCGCAACCTACGGCAGCTCCTGGCGGGCCTGTCCAATCGCACGCCTCGAATGAGCGACGTGACCGCATGCCAGTGCAGTTGCACACGCCATGAATCAGCACAACGTCACCGCCAGGCGCGCACTCGCACCCGCGCCGGCGAGCCGCGCGGCCGTCGCCCGCGGTACGGAGAGCACCACCAACGCCCCGCCCTCCGCGGCGCTTTCGGCCCCGTCGTCCGGCTCGGGCACCTCGGCCACCCTGGCGCCGGCCGCCACCACTCGCGGTGCACCGCCGCCCGCCGTCGAGCCGTCGGCGGCGACGACGTCGACCCGGTCTCCGCGGTGCAGCAGCCGCACCGTCGCCGCGTCCGCGATCCGCACGGGAGCCGTCACCAGAGCAGCGGCCCGTTCGCGCGAGGGCGCGGCAGCAGCGGACGGCTGACCCTGCGGCCGCACCCGCTCGGCGTCCCGAGGCCCGGCGGCCACGAGCGCGGCGGCGGTCATCGCAAGACCCGCGGCCATGGCCCGCCGTCTGTGCCGCAGCAGCCGTCGCAGTCGGTGCCGCCCGCCGCGTACCCGAACGGGAGCGAAGTGCGGCACCTGGCAGCCGTCGGCCGGCCGGTGGACCGGGAGCTCGGGCTGCGACGGAGAAGACGAGGAATGGGACTGCGGCTGCGAGTGAGACGGGAACTGGGACTGCGAACGGACTGGGATCACGACGAGCACCGCCTGCGACGAGAGATGAGCTTGGCTTCCGCTCTCACGATGCAGGCCCGCGCCGAATCCCGCTGAGCCCCGTGTACTACTCGCCGGTTGTGGACAACTCCCTCACCCGAAGGGGAAGTTCCGCCCCATGAGGGCGTCCACCAGTCCGCCCCCGAGCCCCCTCAAGGCAGCCGGATCCCCGGGTCCATCCCGCCCAGCGCCCCCGCACACAAGCGGTCCCGCTCGCCCTCCGCCGGCAGCCCCGCCACCGCGTCGAAAAGCACCGACCGCAGCCGGTCCACGTTCGCCGCGAACACCTGCAGGACCTCGTCGTGCGAGACGCCCTCGCCGCTCTCCGCCCCCGCGTCGAGATCCGTGACCAGCGTCAACGACGTGTAGCAGAGCTCCAGTTCACGGGCGAGCACGGCCTCGGGATGCCCGGTCATGCCCACCACGGACCAGCCCTGCGCCGCGTGCCAGCGCGACTCCGCACGGGTCGAGAACCGCGGTCCCTCGATCACCACCAGCGCCCCGCCGTCCACCGGCTCCCAGTCACGGCCGCGCGCCGCCTTCAGCGCGGCGCTGCGCCCGGCCGGGCAGTACGGGTCGGCCAGCGAAACGTGCACCACGTTCGGAATGGTGCCGTCTGCGAGCGGGACCCCGTCGAAGAATGTCTGCGTACGGGCCTTCGTGCGGTCCACGAGCTGGTCGGGCACCAGCAGCGTCCCGGGCCCGAACTCGGGACGGAGCCCGCCCACCGCACACGGCCCGAGGACCTGCCGTACGCCCACGGAGCGCAACGCCCAGAGATTGGCGCGGTAGTTGATGCGGTGCGGCGGCAGATGGTGCCCGCGGCCGTGCCGGGGCAGGAAGGCGACCCGCCGCCCGGCGATCTCGCCGAGGAAGAGGGAGTCGCTCGGCGCCCCGTAGGGGGTGTCGACCTGGAGTTCGGTCACGTTGTCGAGGAAGGAGTAGAAGCCCGAGCCGCCGATGACACCGATGTCGGCCCGCGTCGCGTTCGCCGTGTTCGCCATGTCCAGCACAGTAGCCGGGCGGTGGTACGCCGAGGTCCCCGCCGGCGGAATAAGGCGGGGACCTGGCAGAAAGGCGTGGTGGGCTTAGGCGGCCGACGAGCCGGCGGACGACCCCGAGGACGAGGTCGACGCGGAGCCGGACGACTTGGAGTCCGACGAGGAGGACGAAGAAGACGACGAAGCGGTCGACGCGGACTTGGAGTCCGACGACTTCGACGCCGGCGTCGACGACGGCGTGCTGCTCGACGAGGAGCCGCGGCTGTCGTTGCGGTAGAAGCCGGAGCCCTTGAAGACGATGCCGACGGCCGAGAACACCTTCTTGAGGCGTCCGTCGCAGCTGGGGCACACGGTCAGGGCGTCATCGGTGAACTTCTGCACCGCCTCGAGGCCCTCGCCGCACTCGGTGCACTGGTACTGGTACGTCGGCACTTGCTTCCTCCTGGCACTCTCACTCGATGAGTGCTAACGACGGTCCATAGTGACGTATTCCGCGAGATCAGTCCACCGTGACCGGCTCGCGGTGACCGACGCCACGCGCCACCGTCCGTCCGACGGACCGGGGTGCGAGCCGCGAACGCAGGGCGAGCAGCACCACCAGAGCCAGTGCCGTACCGCCCAGCGGCACCAGGAATCCGGCGCCGTCCCACAGGCGGTCCTCCAGCTGTCCGGCCACCGTGACGGCGGCCGCCTGGCCGAGCGCGACGGCGCCCGTCAGCCAGGTGAAGGCCTCGGTGCGGCCGGTCGGCGCCACCAGCTTGTCCACCAGCGTGTAGCCGGTGATCAGCGCCGGAGCGATGCAGACACCCACCAGGAGACCGAGCCCGGCGAGCAGCACCACGGAGTGCATGGCCCAGAGCCCGGAGGCCATCAGCGTCAGCGCCGCGTACGCGACGACGAGGCGCCGCTGCGGGGCGATCTTCCAGGCGATGGCACCGCAGGCCAGGCCGGAGAGCATGTTGCCCGCCGCGAAGGTGCCGTACAGGACACCGTTCAGGCCGGGCTCGCCGATCGACTCGGAGAAGGCGGCAAGGGAGACCTGCATGCCGCCGAAGACGGCGCCGATGCCCAGGAAGGTGACGATCAGGACCCGTACTCCGGGGACGCGCAGTGCGGAGACGTGCTCCACGCGCGCGTGCTCGTCACGCGGGGCGGGCTTGGGCTGGGTGCTCTTCTGTGCCGCGAACAGCAGGCCGCCGACCAGGGTGAGGCCGGCCTCCGCGAAGAGTCCCGCCGACGGGTCGATGGTGGTGCACAGCGCGGTGGCGAAGAGCGGGCCGAGGACGAACGTCAGCTCGTCCGTGACGGACTCGAAGGCGGCCGCCGTGCTGGCGAGCGGGGAGTCCTGCAGCCTGACGCCCCAGCGGGCCCGCACCATGGGGCCGATCTGCGGCGTGGAGGCGCCGGTGGGCACCGCCGCGACGAACAGGGCCCACAAGGGGGCGTCCGACAGTGCGAGCAGCGTCAGGGAGAGCACCGACACGGTGTGGATGAGCACGCCGGGCACCAGTACGGCCCGCTGGCCGAACCGGTCGGCGAGCTTGCCGCTGAAGGGGGCGAACACCGCCATGGAGACGCCGGTGACGGCCGAGACGGCGCCCGCGGCGCCGTAGGAGCCGGTGGTGTGCTGCACCAGCAGGACGATGGAGATGGTCAGCATCGCGAAGGGCTGGCGTGCCGCGAAGCCGGGCAGGAGAAACGTCCAGGCGCCGCGGGTGCGCAGCAGCTGTCCGTATCCGGGGCGGGAGGTGACCGTGGATGCCACGGCCCGTGCCTTTCTGCCGCCTGGTAGCGCGGCCCCCTTTTTCAGGGCGACGGCGCCGAGAGCTGTCCTCTTGCGCGGAACTGCGGTAGATACCGGTTGCCCACTGCGAGGACACGCGGCCGCCATACGGTCGGCGCCAGCTCTGCGTCAGACAGAGTTGGTTCGATCAGTTGGTTCAGACATGATCGATCGCTTCAGATCATGTGCGCCTTCATCGTACAGGGAACAGGCGTATCAAGCCTGCGAATACGGAGAATGAGGCGCCCGTCACCTGCGATTGCCCCGACCGTCGGGTTCCTGGTCGCTCGTTCCCAGCCAGCCGGCCAGTTTTCCGCCCTGTCCGACCGCGCGCAGCCGCTGCTCGGCGGCGTCGCGCACCGGGTCGGTGGCCACCACCAGGAGCTCGTCCCAGCGGCGCAGCACGGTCGTGGGCAGCGGCACAAAGGATTCGCCGTCCCGTACGACCAGCGTGACCGCGGCCCCGGCCGGCAGCCGGAGCTCGGCCACCTCGACGCCGTGCATCCGTGAGCCCTTGGGGATCGCCACCGAGAGCAGATGCCCGCGCAGGCGCTCCAGGGGCGCCGATTCGATGCCCAGGTCGGCGGCGCCCGTGGAGTCGCCCAGGCGCAGCTTCTTGGCCAGCCACGGCAGCGTAGGACCCTGGATGAGGGTGTAGACGACGACCAGGACGAAGACGATGTTGAAGATCCGCTGGCTGTCGTCGACGCCGTTCACCATGGGGATGGTGGCCAGGATGATGGGCACGGCGCCGCGCAGGCCCGCCCAGGAGATCAGGGCCTTCTCCTGCCAGGGCATGCGGAACGGCAGCAGGCTGATCACGACTTCCAGCGGTCTGGCCACCACGGTCAGGACCAGGCCGATGACGATCGCGGGCCAGGTGTCGTCGATCAGGTCGTGCGGGGTGACCAGCAGGCCGAGCAGGACGAACATGCCGATCTGGGCGATCCAGCCGAGCCCTTCGGCGAAGCCGCGGGTGGCCGGCCAGTGCGGCAGCTTGGCGTTGCCGAGGACCATCGAGGCGAGGTAGACGGCGAGGAATCCACTGCCGTGCGCCATGGCGCCGGCCGCGTACGCCGTGACCGCGATGGCGAGGACGGCGATGGGGTAGAGGCCGGACGCGGGCAGCGCCACGTGCCGCAGGCCGTAGGCGCCGAGCCAGCCCACCGCGATGCCGACCGCGGCGCCGATCGCCAGCTCCAGGGCGATCTCGCCGATGAGGACGTACCAGTGGTGCACGGGGCCCGCCGTGGAGAAGGCCACGACCAGGATCACCACGGGGGCGTCGTTGAACCCCGACTCCGCTTCCAGGATGCCCGTCACGCGTGAGGGCAGCGGCACCTTCCGCAGCACGGAGAAGACCGCGGCCGCGTCCGTCGAGGAGACCACCGCACCGATGATGAGCGCCTGCCGCCAGTCGAGGCCGACCAGATAGTGAGCGGCCGCGGCCGTCACGCCGACGCTCACCGCGACGCCCGCCAGCGACAGCGCTGCGGCCGCCGGAAGGGCCGGCTTGATCTCTTTCCACTTCGTGCCCAGACCGCCCTCGGCGAGGATCACGACCAGCGCCGCATAGCCGATGACCTGCGTCAACTCGGCATTGTTGAAGGTGACGTTGCCGATGCCGTCCTGGCCGATCGCAACGCCGATGCCGAGGTAGAGGAGCAGGCTGGGGAGCCCACTGCGCGACGAGATCCGGACCGCCGCGACCGCGACGAGCAGGACGAGCGAGCAGATGAGCAGAAGCTGGTTGAGATCGTGGACAGTCAGGGGCCGTTCCTTCCTCCGTGCACGTCAAGTACTTCGTTACCTTACCTAATTGTTAACGCTTCCTTGATGCTCTCGAACACCTATCCGATGCGTCGCGATGTAGGTTCCTGACTCCGCGTCCGAGGCCGTAGTGCCCTGCGCCTATGGTTGCTCCAGCGCTCCCACCACCGCCCAGCCGGCACTGCCGCTCGCGTAAGGACAGCAAGGACAGCGATGCCCTCGAATACCACCGCCTCTTCCGGTCATAAGTCCGGCAAGAAGAAGGGGCGCCGAGCCCGACTCATCGTGATCGTCCTGGTCCTGGCCATCGTGGGGGGCATCGGTTACGGCGCGTACTGGAGCATCAGTACCGTGCGAGCCTCCTTCCCGCAGACCAAGGGAACGATCGAGCTCGACGGCCTCTCCGGTCCCGTCGACGTGAAGCGGGACGGCAACGGAATCCCGCAGATCTACGCCGAGTCCGACGCCGACCTGTTCATGGCCCAGGGCTTCGTCCAGGCGCAGGACCGCTTCTGGGAGATGGACGTCCGCCGCCATATGACCTCCGGTCGGCTCTCCGAGATGTTCGGAAAGGGCCAGGTCAAGACCGATGAGTTCCTGCGGACGCTCGGCTGGCACCGGGTGGCGCAGAAGGAGTACGACTCCAAGCTCTCGCCGGAGACGAAGAAGTACCTCCAGGCGTACGCCAAGGGAGTCAACGCCTACCTGAAGGGCAAGGACGGCAAGGACATCTCCCTGGAGTACGCCGCCCTTGGCTTCACCAACGACTACAAGCCCCAGGAGTGGACGCCCGTCGACTCCGTGGCCTGGCTCAAGGCCATGGCCTGGGACCTGCGCGGCAACATGCAGGACGAGATCGACCGCTCCCTGATGACCAGCCGCCTCGGCCCGTCGCAGATCAAGAGCCTGTACCCGGAGTACCCGTACGACCGGAACAAGCCGATCGTCCAGGAGGGCGCCTACAACAGCGTCACCAAGAAGTACGAGGGCAAGGGCGCCGCGGGCAGCCAGTCGGGCACCGGCGGCGCCGCGGGCACGGGCCTCGCGGGCAACACGGAGGCCCCCGACGGCCTGCAGTCGCAGCTCTCCGGCCTCTCCGACGTCCTGGACAAGATCCCGGACGCGGGCCTCGGCCCGAACGGCAACGGCATCGGCTCCAACTCCTGGGTGGTCTCCGGAGACCACACCATCACCGGGAAGCCGCTGCTCGCCAACGACCCGCACCTCTCGCCGCAGCTGCCGTCCGTCTGGTACCAGATGGGCCTGCACTGCCGGACGGTCTCCAAGGACTGCCAGTACGACGTCTCCGGCTACACGTTCTCCGGGATGCCCGGCGTGGTCATCGGCCACAACCAGGACATCGCCTGGGGCATGACGAACCTGGGCGCCGACGTCACGGACCTCTACCTGGAGAAGTTCGCCGGCGACGGCTACGAGTACGACGGCAAGGTCGTGCCCTTCAAGAGCCGCGTGGAGACCATCAAGGTCGCGGGCGGAAAGTCCAAGAAGATCACCGTCCGCGAGACCGACAACGGCCCGCTCCTGTCCGACCGCGACGACGAGCTCGTGAAGGTCGGCAAGAAGGCCACCGTCGACAGCGCGGCCCCCGACCGGGGCGACGGCTACGGAGTCTCGCTGCGCTGGACGGCGCTCCAGCCGGGCAAGTCGATGGACGCCGTCTTCGGGCTCAACAAGGCCAAGGACTTCTCGGACTTCCGCAAGGCGGCCGCTTCTTTTGAAGTGCCCTCCCAGAACCTGATCTACGCGGACACCAAGGGCCACATCGGCTACCAGGCGCCGGGCAAGATCCCGGTCCGCGGCAAGGGCGACGGCGCGCTCCCGGCGCCCGGCTGGGACTCCGACTACCGCTGGACCGGCTACATCCCGCAGTCCGCGCTGCCCTACGAGTACGACCCGAAGCGCGGCTACATCGTGACCGCCAACCAGGCCGTCATCGACGAGGACAAGTACCCGTACAAGCTCACGTCGGACTGGGGCTACGGGGCGCGCAGCCAGCGCATCACCGACCTCATCCAGACGAAGATCAAGAACGGTGGAAAGATCTCCACCGAGGACATGCGCACGATGCAGATGGACAACAGCAGCGAGATCGCCAAGCTGCTGGTGCCCAAGCTGCTCAAGATCGACATCAAGGACCCGTACGTCCGTGAGGCGCAGAAGCTCCTCGAGGGCTGGGACTACACCCAGGACGCCGATTCGGCGGCCGCGGCGTACTTCAACTCGGTCTGGCGCAACATCCTCAAGCTGTCCATCGGCAACAAGCTCCCCAAGGAGCTGCGGGTCAAGGGCCAGTGCCTGAACGTCGAACCGGCCGGCAACACGGGCCCCGCCGACGAGGCCGAGCCGGTGCGCGAGTGCGGCCAGCGCGACTCCGAGTCGGCACAGCCCGACGGCGGCGACCGCTACTACGAAGTGATCCGGTCGATCCTCGACGACGAGGACAACGACTGGTGGAAGTCGCCGGGGACGCGTACCGACGCCGAGACCAAGACCCGCGACCAGCTGTTCTCGCGGGCCATGGAGGACGCACGCTGGGACCTGACGGCCAAGCTGGGCAAGGACATCGACACCTGGAGCTGGGGCCGCCTGCACCGGCTGACCCTGAAGAACCAGACCCTGGGCGTCGACGGGCCCGGCTGGCTCCAGTTCATGCTCAACCGCGGCCCGTTCAAGCTGGGCGGCGGCGAGGCGGCGGTCAACGCCACCGGCTGGAACGCGGCGGGCGGCTACGGCGTGCAGTGGGTGCCGTCGATGCGGATGGTGGTGAACCTGAAGGACCTCGACAAGTCCAAGTGGATCAACCTCACCGGCGCTTCGGGCCACGCCTACAACGCGCACTACACCGACCAGACCACCAAGTGGGTCAAGGGCGAACTGCTGCCGTGGTCCTTCTCGGAGAAGGCCGTCAAGAACAGCACGAGCGACACTCTGGGGCTGCGGCCCTGAGCCGTACGGAACACCGGCAAGGGGCCCCCCCCCCGCCCGGGGGGGGGGCCCCCACCGCCGGGGGGGGGGGGGCCCAACAGCCGGAGCCCCCCCCCCCCGGCGGGGGGGGGTAAAACACAAACCCCCCCCC
>NZ_JBHYIG010000019.1:0-45228 GCF_042740015.1 Streptomyces sp. NPDC059037 | reverse complement strand
CGGGGCCCTCCCCGCGCGCGTGGAGGGCCCCTTCACGTCAGGGGGAGGTCAGCCGAAGCGGCGTACTCCCGACGGCGTGACCACGGCGTGCACCGGCTTGTCATGGGCCTCGGCCGGGACACGGGCGACGACCTCCGCGTCGTACAGAAGCACCACCAGGGCCGGATCGGCCCCCGCCCGCTCAAGTCGGGCAAGCACCCTGTCGTACGACCCTCCGCCGCGCCCCAGACGCATCCCGCGCTCGTCGACGGCTAGGCCGGGCAGCAGCACGACGTCCGCGCCGGTGACGGCGTCGGGGCCCAGGCGCGTCCCCGAGGGCTCCAACAGCTCGATCTTTCCCGCGTGTTGTACGCGCTCGAGTGAGCCCTCGCCGTCGTACGCCCCCCAGTCCAGGTCGTTGTCCGCGAGGAGCACCGGCAGCAGGACCCGCGTCCCGCGCGCGTGCAGGGCGTCGAGGAGCGCGCGCGTGCCCGGTTCGCTCCCCACGGAGACGTACGCCGCGACCGTGCGCGCCCCGGCGAGCTCCGCCAACTCCAATGCGCGCTCGGCGAGAACCGCGGCGGCCTCCTGCGCGTCATCCCTAGTCAACCGGCTTCTAACCGCGAGGAACTCTCCTCGCAATGTGCGCTTGGTTGCCTTGCCCGAGCCGGTCTCTGCCATGACGTAGCCACAAATCCTTCCAGTTGCGCTCATATGAGAACGAATTATCCGGAGCCACAGATTCCGCACATACGCACCGGTTATGGTTACGGACATGACTGAGTCTCACCCCCCCAGGATCAGCAAGGCTGTCATTCCGGCAGCAGGTCTGGGCACCCGGTTCCTGCCGGCGACCAAGGCCACTCCGAAGGAGATGCTGCCGGTCGTCGACAAGCCGGCGATCCAGTACGTGGTCGAGGAGGCCGCCTCGGCGGGCCTCGATGACGTCCTCATGATCACGGGCCGCAACAAGCGCCCCCTCGAGGACCACTTCGACCGCAACTACGAACTGGAGTCGGCCCTTCTGAAGAAGGGCGACGAGGCGAGACTGGCGAAGGTCCAGGAGTCCAGCGACCTCGCGACGATGCACTACGTACGCCAGGGCGACCCCAAGGGACTCGGTCACGCCGTCCTGTGCGCCGCCCCGCACGTCGGCCACGAGCCGTTCGCCGTGCTCCTCGGCGACGACCTGATCGACCCGCGCGACCCCCTGCTCGCCCGCATGGTCGAGGTCCAGGAGCGGCACGGCGGCAGCGTCATCGCCCTCATGGAGGTGGCCCCGGAGCAGATCCACCTCTACGGCTGCGCGGCCGTCGACATCACCGACGAGAGCGACGTCGTGAAGGTCACCGGCCTCGTCGAGAAGCCCGAAGCGGCGGACGCCCCCAGCAACTACGCCATCATCGGCCGTTACGTCCTCGACCCCCACATCTTCGACATACTGCGCAAGACCGAGCCGGGCCGCGGCGGCGAGATCCAGCTCACCGACGCGCTCCAGCAGCTCGCGGAGGACGAGAAGGTCGGCGGCCCCGTGCACGGCGTGGTCTTCAAGGGCCGCCGCTATGACACCGGCGACCGCGGCGACTATCTGCGTGCCATTGTCAGACTCGCGTGCGAACGTGAAGACCTGGGCCCGGACTTCCAGGCCTGGCTTCGCAGTTACGTGTCCGAGGAGATGTAGCACTTTGAGCAGCAGCGCGACGACCGAAGTCACCGGCCAGGGCCATCTCTGGTCGGTGAGCGAGCACCTGGACGACATCCTCGGATCCGTCCGCCCCTTGGAGCCCATCGAGCTCCAACTCCTCGACGCCCAGGGCTGCGTCCTCGTCGAGGACGTCACGGTGCCCGTCTCGCTGCCGCCCTTCGACAACAGCTCCATGGACGGGTACGCGGTCCGGGTCGCCGACATCGCGGGCGCGAGCGAGGAGTTCCCCGCCGTCCTCACGGTCATCGGCGACGTGGCCGCGGGCCAGGGCGAGCAGCCAGAAGTCGGCGCCGGACAGGCCGCCCGCATCATGACCGGCGCCCCGCTGCCGCCCGGCGCCGAGGCCGTCGTCCCCGTGGAGTGGACCGACGGAGGCCTCGGCGCAGGCCCCGTCTCCGGGATGCGCGCCCACAGCGCCGCCCCGGACGGCGCCTCCGGAGAGGTCCGCGTGCACCGCCCCGCGGAGGCACGCGCGCACGTCCGCGCGCGAGGCAGCGACGTCCAGGCCGGCGACCGCGCCCTGACCGCGGGCACGGTCCTCGGCGCCCCGCAGATCGCCCTGCTCGCCGCGATCGGCCGCGGCACGGTCACGGTGCGCCCGCGCCCCCGCGTGGTGGTCATGTCCACCGGCAGCGAACTGATCCAGCCCGGCGAGGAGTTGGGCAAGGGCCAGATCTACGACTCCAACAGCTTCGCCCTCACCGCGGCCGCGCGGGACGCCGGAGCGATCGCCTACCGCGTGGGAGCGGTCGCCGACGACGCCGAGACACTGCGCTCCACCATCGAGGACCAGCTGATCCGCGCCGACCTCATCGTCACCACGGGCGGCGTCAGCGTCGGCGCGTACGACGTCGTGAAGGAGGCCCTCTCCTCGATCGGCGACGAGGACGAGGCGGGCAGCGGCATCGAGTTCCGCAAGCTCGCCATGCAGCCCGGCAAGCCGCAGGGCTTCGGCTCCATCGGCCCCGACCACACGCCGCTGCTCGCGCTGCCGGGCAATCCGGTGTCGTCGTACGTCTCCTTCGAGATCTTCGTACGCCCCGCCGTGCGCACCCTGATGGGCCTCCCGGACGTCCACCGGCCCACCACGCGCGCCAGGCTCACCGCCGACAAGGCGCTGACCTCGCCCGCGGGGAAGCGGCAATTCCTGCGCGGGCGGTACGACGCGGAGTCGGGCACCGTGCGGCCCGTGGGCGGCGCCGGGTCCCATCTCGTGGCGGCCCTCGCCCACGCGGACGCGCTGATCGTCGTCCCGGAGAAGACCACTTCGGTGGAGCCGGGTGCCGACGTCGAGGTGGTCCTGCTCGGCTGAGAAGGCGGTCCGCGCGGTACGGTGTCGCGCACACAGGCCCCCGCGCCGCACCGCGGGAGAGCCAGGACCGGGAGCGCCACAGCACATGAGTACGCAGCGACTGACGCACATCGACGAAGCGGGCGCCGCCCGCATGGTCGACGTATCCGAGAAGGACGTGACCGCGCGCACCGCCCGCGCCACCGGCCGCGTCCTCGTCTCCCCCCGCGTGATCGAGCTGCTGCGCGGCGAGGGCGTCCCCAAGGGTGACGCCCTGGCCACCGCGCGGATCGCGGGCATCATGGGCGCCAAGCGCACCCCGGACCTGATCCCGCTCTGCCACCCGCTCGCCGTCTCCGGAGTGAAACTCGACCTCTCCGTGGCGGACGACGCCGTCGAGATCGCCGCCACGGTGAAGACGACGGACCGCACGGGCGTCGAGATGGAGGCCCTCACCGCGGTGTCCGTCGCGGCCCTCACGGTGATCGACATGGTCAAGGCCGTCGACAAGGGCGCGGTCATCACGGACGTACGCGTGGAGCAGAAGACCGGCGGCAAGTCCGGGGACTGGAGCCGCGAAGGAGCCGGGGCATGACGGCCTACCGCGCCCTCGTCGTCACGGCGTCCAACCGCGCCGCCGCCGGCGTCTACGCCGACCGCGGCGGGCCGATCATCGCCGAGGGCCTGACGGCGCTCGGCTTCGCGGTAGAGGGCCCCCAGGTCGTCCCGGACGGCGACCCCGTCGAGCAGGCCCTGCGCGTCGGAGCGGACGCCGGGTTCGATGTGATCCTCACCACCGGCGGCACCGGCGTCTCGCCCACCGACCGCACCCCCGAGGCCACCCGCCGCGTCATCGACTACGAGGTGCCCGGCATCCCCGAGGCGATCCGCGCGTACGGCAGGGACAAGGTCCCCACGGCCGTGCTCTCCCGGGGCCTCGCCGGAGTCGCGGGCCGGACGCTCATCGTGAACCTGCCGGGCTCCACCGGCGGCGTACGCGACGGCCTCGCCGTCCTGGAGCCCCTGCTTACGCACGCCGTCGAGCAGCTCCGGGGTGGCGACCACCCCAGACCCTCCGGGGGTGCCAGCTGAACAGCCCCTCCTGGCCCGTCGAGCTCACGGACGGCGACGTCGCCCTCCGCCCCATAAAGATGCGCGACCAGCGGGCCTGGCGTGAGGTCAACCGGCGCAACCGGGACTGGCTGCGCCCCTGGGAGGCCACCATCCCGCCGCCCACGGCGAGCGGCCCGATCGTGCACCGCCCGACGTACCGTCAGATGGTCCGCCATCTGCGCGCGGAGGCCGCGGCGGGACGCATGCTGCCCTTCGTGATCGAGTACCAGGGGCGGCTCGTCGGGCAGCTGACGGTCGCCGGGATCACCTGGGGATCGATGTGCTCGGGTCATGTGGGCTACTGGGTCGACCAGTCGGTGGCGGGCCGCGGCGTGATGCCCACCGCCGTCGCGCTCGCGGTGGACCATTGCTTCCGGTCGGTCGGGCTGCACCGTATCGAGGTCTGTATTCGCCCCGAGAACGGGCCAAGTCGCCGGGTCGTGGAGAAACTCGGATTCCGCGAGGAGGGGCTCCGTCCACGTTTTCTCCACATCGACGGTGCCTGGCGGGACCATCTCGTCTTCGCGCTCACCGCCGAAGAGGTACCGGAAGGGTTGCTCCGGCGCTGGCACCAGGCACGACCTCGGAACACCGCGTAAATAGAATACGTGTTTGAAATTGGTCGGTGATCGACCGTCTGAGACCCGACTTGGTCCCTCTGAGGCATTAATTTCACGGTCTCGGTGGCCTGTTGATCGCATCAGTCACAAAAAAAGTTCGAGATATCAGCCAGATCGTGCGACACACCGGCCCAATTGGCAGATGGCCTCACGCAAACCCCTCTACCGTGTGAGGCGTGAGCAGCAGCGGCCTCATCTACGCAGTCATCGTCGGGGCCTGGGCCGCCTACTTGGTGCCGATGTGGCTCCGTAGGCAGGACGAGCTCAATGAAGCCCGTCCGACGGAACGCTTCAGCACCGCCATCCGGCTTCTGTCCGGACGGGCGGGGATGGAGCGCCGATACGCCAAGGACCTGCAAGCGCGCTCGCCTGAGGAGGAGGAGTCGCGCGACCCGGACGACGCCACCGGTTCGGTGGACGTCCGGGCCTTCGTCGCGCCTCCGAACTCCGCCACACGGCACCCCCAGGCGAAGCCCCCGGCGCAGCAGCCTCCTGCACAACAGCCCCCGGATCCGGCCCCGGCGCAGTCGCCCGCCCGGCGGGCCGCCTCGGCGGAAGCTGCCGCGCGTGCCCGGCGTACGAAGGTGCTCGCGCGCCGTCGGCGTACGACGGTGATGCTGTTCGTCGCCTTCACGCTCGGTGCGATCGTCGCGGCGGTCGGCGGGCTCGCCTTCCTGTGGGCGCCCGCAGCCCCGGCCGCGCTCCTGAGCGCGTACATCGTGTACCTGCGCGGCCAGGAGCGGCGTCGCTTCACCTACACCATGGATCGGCGCCGGGCCGAGGTCGCGGCGCAGCGGCTGCGGGAACGCCAGCCGCGCAGGCGGCCGTCCGGCACGGACGCGGTGGTCGACGCGACGGAGGAGGGACCAGGCCCCGAGACGGAGACCGGTCTTTCCGCGCTTGCCGCCGACCGCCGTGCCCTGGTCGAGCAGACCGACCACGCCGAGTGGGTCGACCAGCAGCGCGAGCGGCAGCGCCGCCCCGGGCACGGCGACAGCTGGGACCCGGTGCCGGTGCCGCTGCCGACGTACGTGACCGCGCCCGTCGCCCCGCGCGCCACCGGCGATGTCGACCTGGGCGCACCCGACGCCTGGAGCTCGGCACGGTCGAGCGCGATGGAGCCGGCGGGGGCCGGTGCCGCCGATGAGGCCCGGCGTGAGGGTGCCGACGACGCGTACGCCGATGAGGCGGGCGGCGCCGATGAGGCGGACGGTGGCGGTGGCCGCAGCGACGCACGGCGGGCCGCGTCCGCCCGCAGGGCCCGCGAGCGCGGGCGCACGCCGCTCTTCGATCAGTACGAGGAGGGCGAGCGGCCGCGTGCCGCCAACGAGTGATGCCTGACCAGCCAGGAACGGATTTCCGAGCACCCGGATCGGGATGCTAGAGTTTCACTCGTTGCAAGGGCCTGTGGCGCAGTCTGGTAGCGCACCTCGTTCGCATCGAGGGGGTCTGGGGTTCAAATCCCCACAGGTCCACCGCAGCTCAGAGCCCCAGTCGGATTCGTCCGGCTGGGGCTCTTTGGCGTCGTACAGCAGCGAAGTACAGCAACGGCTACTTCCGATCTTTGCCGTCGAGATGCTTGCCGAGCTTCCGCAGTGCCTTGCGTGTCGCGTCGGACGGGATGTGTGTGTAGACCTCCATGGTTACTGCGATCTTGCTGTGCCGGAGGATCTGCATCGCGATCCGGGGATGCACGTCGAGGGCTGCGAGCAGTGATCCACAGGTGTGCCGGGTGTCGTGCAACCGGATCTTACGAACACCTGCCCTGGTCGATCGGTCAGCGAACGAGCGGTTGAAGTTCCGCGGCTCGATCGGAGTGCCGTACCGCGTCGTGAACACGAAATCCGACCCGGCCCACAGCTCACCGGCAGCCTGCTTGGCCGATTCCTGTGTCTTCTGCCGAAGCTGCAACGCGGTGACGCAAATCTGTGGCAGCGGCAACGTGGCGGTCGAGGCCTCGGTCTTGGTCTCGTCATGCACCAGCTGGCGATTGATGCGCTGCAACTGATGAGCCACGGTGATCTCACCGACGTCCAGGTTCACGCTCTTCCAGTTGAGCCCCAGCACCTCACCGCGGCGGAACCCGAGTACGAGGATGAGCACATACGCCGGGTACAGGGGATCGCCAGCTGTACGCGCGACTTCCAGAAACGTGCGAGCTTCCTCGACTGACCACGGGTCGCGCTTCCGCTTCCGGCCGGACCGGACCTTGACGAGCGCCGCGACGTTCTTCGTGATCGTCTCTTCCCGCATGGCGTTGGTGAGCGCAGACCGGAGCACGGCACGGGCATCCTGCACGGTGCGCCGGGACGGAACTTGCTCGCAGCACTCCCCGACCGCACAGCAGCGCTGATCGTCTCCGGGCCGCCGAGCGTCCTTGCCCTGAGCGCAGCACTGGCACTCATCCAACAGCTTGTTCACCCAGGTCCGCACGTCGCGCACGGTCAGCTTGTCGAGTCGCCTGTCTCCCAGGCCGGGGGAGATGTACAGGCGGACGTGCATCGCGTAGGTCTCGGCAGTCTTGGGCTTAAGATCCGGCTGCACCACATCCCTGAGCCAATACGCCAGGTACTGCGCGAGGGTCGGTGAACTGGTCGGCATGGGGCCGTTCTTGGCCTCGTTATGGAGCTTGACCCACTTCTCGTGAACCTCGGGACGGGTCTTGCCGTAGACGTACTTGCGCTTGCGCTCACCGGCCGGGGTGGTGACCCAGACGTAAGCGGCGTAGCCGTTCTTGTACGGGTAGATAGATCCCTCGCCGTTGCCACGCTTGCCGCTCATGCCGACCAGCTCTCTTCGGCTTCCTGCGCGCGACGTTCGACGTACTCATCCACCCAGCGGGGCAGGATGCGGCGGCTACGCCCGTCCTTGATCGAGCGAATCTGTCCGGTGAGCACCAGCATTTTGGTCTTGGACAGGCCGTAGCCGAGCATCACGGCGACCTCGGCTGTGGTGTGCCATTTCCGTTGGATCACTGCGGTGCTCATGCTGCGGCTCCTTCCGGTCCAGGTTGGTCTTGCAGGGCTTCGCGTGCGGTTTCGCGGTTGGCGCGGATGTCTTCGGCGATGCCAGCGGCGAGCCAGGATTCTCCGGGGGTGTGGCCGTGTCCGGCGTAGCTCCAGTGCGCGAGCACCAGGGTGGTGTCCGGGTCGGGTAGGCCGAGGGCTTGGCGTTGCTGGTCGGCGCGGTAGTCGGCGCGGACCTGTCGGCGTTCGGTGAAGGTGGAGGAGTAGGCGCGTGACTTGGTCAGGAAGTGGCCGCGGAAGCCGAGCATGTGAGCCCAGCGGGCCAGCATCCGTTTCGGGTAGACGCGTTGGAGTTCGGAGCAGGCCAGCATGAGGCGCCGGATGTGGTCGGGCACGGGCAGGGTGGCGGGGTCCTGTCCCATGCCGGAGCCTTCGCAGGTGCGGCAGTAGACCGGGGTGCCGTCAGCGTGCTTGATGGTGGGGAAGCCACCCGTTCCCCGGCAGGTGGCGCAGTACACGGCGCGGTCGGTGGCGCCGGTGGATTCGGCTGCTTTGGTGGCGTACTTGGCGACGTACGCGGCAACCTTGCCTTCGTTGATGTCGTCGGTGGCGAACGCGGTGATGGGCCGGACGTCGAACCGTGTGCCCCAGCGCAGATCCCGCGTGGGCTGGTCACCAGCGGCGTGAACCCATACGGCGGTGTACGGATGCTTGTGGGCAGCGTCGATCGCGTCGGTCAGCAGGTCGAGCGTGGCCCAGGCCGGGGGCCCGCTGGCGGCGCCTTCGGGTCCGTCGAGGCGGATCACGGCGTGGAAGTGGATGACGCCGCGGTTCTGGAATTCGGCGACCTTGCCGTACGAGAGCCGGGCCGCGTCGGCGAACTCCCGTTGGGTAAGTCCGGCACGTTGGGCGATCTCCCGGCGCAGGCGGTTGACGAAGCGGTGCCACAGATCCCCGGCATGGTTGTTGAACAGCACCGCCCCCGCGTAGTCGTAGGTGCTCGGGTTCAGCGCGGTCCCCAAGGCCGGATCATCACCGCGGTGGCGGGTTCCGCAGCGGCACCGGCCGGTGTCGGGCTGGTTGTGGACCGGCCCGAACGAGGGCGCGGTCAAGGTGAGGAAGACGCGGGGACGCTCACGCACGGCGGCGGGGATGTGCATGGCGTCGTCGCCGCACAGGCCCGCACGGATGAGACGGTAGGCGTCCCCGGCGTACAGGTAGGAGCAGGGCTGACAGCGGGAGGCGCGGCGGTTTCCGCAGGCCACCCGGAGCCGTCCGCCGGGCTGGTCATCACTGGTGGTGTGGTGCAGCAGTTGGCCGGTGGTCTTGTCTTGGGTGGTGGTCCAGCCGGTCAGGTGGATGGGGTTGGCGCAGCCCCCGGTGCGGCGGATCTGCTCGCGCCAGCGGTCGAAGTCCGGGGCCGCGGCCACCCGCAGCAGATCACCCAGGGCAGCGGGGTCCAACGCGGTGTCAGTCATGGGCCACCCCGAGTGCCTCAGCGAGGAGGGGAGCTGACAGGAGTCCGTCAGGCGGGGTCCACAGCCCGCGCGCGCCAGGCCAGGGCAGTGGCTCGGACAGCCGCGTCACATCGGTGAGCTTCCAGTGCCACTGTCCGGGCACAGACCACAGAGTGCAGTAACCATCGGGAGCGTGGCAGTCGATAAGCCGGGCCACGGCGACGACGGCGCCTTTGGGCTGTGGCCGACGCAGGAACGGCCGGGCGAGCGGGGCATTCCAGGCGTGGCGGTCCTGGGCGAGTCCGGCATGGATGAGGAGCAGGCCGCGATAATCGGTGGGCCACGTACGGCTTTCGACCTTCTTCGTGCCATAGGCGATGGCCGAGGCCCAGGGCTGCCACAGGGTGAGGGCACGGACGGGGGCAGTCATCGGGGAACCTCCCCTGTGCCGTCGGCGATGTCGTCCAGGAGGCAGGCGGCTTCTTCGGCTGCCTTGGCCAGGGAGCGCAACACCTCTGAGGTGCCGACATTGGCCATCAGCACGATGTCGATGAGTCCAGTGCCGATGCGCAGGCTGACGAACGAGGAGAAGACGTTCACCCGCAGTCCGGTGTCCGGCTCAAGATGCGCCGAGGTGGTGAGGGCCCTCATGCCGTCACCCCCACCGGGGTGTTGGCGGCACGTCGTACGGGCCGAGTTCCAGTGCCGCGGCAGGCCCGGCAGTCGGCAGCAACCGTGCGCAGGTGGCCCGCAGTGTTGCGGCCGCCCAGGGTAATGGCAACGGTGGCGAAGCCGTCGCAGTCCGGGCAGATCCGGGCAGCGGCAGGAGTGCGGTCGGGCATGATGGGACTTCCTTCCGGTTCGTTGATCGGGTAGGGGCCGTGCCGTCCGGGGCGGACGAGACTTGGTGGTTGAGGCCGCCCCGGGGGCCGGTCAGCGTCGGTCGTTCATGAGCGAGCGGATGACCACGGCGAGCAGGGCGAGCGATCCCGCCGTGATGGCGATGGCGAGGAACATCGAGGTCAGCAGCAGACCGCCGACGACGAGTCCGCCGAAGACCAGCACGGGGTTGCTCTTGACCAGTTCGACCGCCGCCGACGTGCGGGCCAGGGGCGCGGACTGCGGCGCCGGGGCCGGGGTGTGATCAGTGGCGGGGGCCGCGGCGGTTGCGATCGTGGGGTAGGTGTCCGGGGTGGGGTACTTGGGCTTGAACATCGGTGAATCTCCTTTCGGGGCGGGTTACTTGACCTGGGTATCGATGAGCGGGGCGAGGAAGCTGTCGGACAGCAGATAGCCACCGAGGAGGAGCAGGGCGACGAGCCAGAGCGGCGGGCGGAAGAGCTTGACGCCGAGGTAGCCGACGACCGCGAGCGCGAGCCAGAGGGGAACGGTCATGACGGGTCGGTCCTTTCAGGCGAGTTGGAGGGTGATGGCCTCAGCCATCGGGGCGGGCACACCCAGGCGGGTACGCAGGGTGGTGGAGTCGATCGGCTCACCGGTCGAGGCGCGGTGGGCATCTGCGATCTTCTGGGCGCGATCCACGAGTGCGGGCGGAACCTTCGCCACGGGCTCAGCGGCGGGGAGTGCGGGAGCGGAGTTGGGAGGATTGAGCGCTTCGGCTACCGGCTCGACCGCGGGTTCGGCGGGGGCCGGATCACTCGACACGTCGGGGAGCGGCGCCACCGGTTCGGGTGCGCGCTCGGGGTGGTGAGCGAGCAGGGTGCCACCGAGGAAGGCGAGCGCGGGCCATCCGGCAACCAGGAACCGCAGCCAGGCCGGGACATGGGCCAGGTCGAGAAATCCCGCGGTGGCAACGTTCGCACCAAGCGATGCGATCAGGGCGACCACGAACCAGAACCACGCCAGGCGCGGAGTCTGCCCGGTGCGCAGCCGTCGCCAGGCGGCGACGAGGAGCAGGTCCACCGAGATCGGGTAGGCCCAGGCTTTCCAGCCGGTCTGTCCGGCCGCTGCGGCGATGTCGTGCAGGTGGGCAAAGGACAGCGCTCCGGCGATCACAGCTTGCACCAGCACGGCGTCGAGGCGGATCGAGCGGGACATGTCTTCACCTCCTTCGCGTAGTCGGGCCGGGACGGAGCGGGAGATCAGAAGGCCAACCCGCCCGATCCCGTTGGGCGTTGAGCCGCTCAGCGCCGGTTGAAGCCGGGGCAGCCGTTGATCATGTGGTCGATGCATGCGGCGCAGTCCCCCCGCAGGCCCCGGTGGATCCGGGGGTCGTAGGCGTGACGCCAGCACTGCGGGCACTCGCCTTTCGGCACGGACACGGACGTCTCAGCGGCCTTGGGTGAGCTTCCAAGCAGGCTCATCACGTGCTCCTTTTCGGTGAGTTGGGGCCGATACCGGGCGGGGTGTGGAGTCCGGCCGCCCGGCACCAGCGGTGATCAGTCAGGTGACGGGGACGTAGGTGACGGGGCGACCACCGGGCAACGGATCCGAGGAGTCCTCGAAATGGCCGGGGTACTCCCAGCACCAGCAGCTCTTGGACAGGCACAGGACCGTGCGGGCATAGCGGTACTCGATGGCGTCCGCGGTCACCGAGTAGAAGAACCAGCCGGTGTCTTCTGCCGATTCACGCAGCAGGGACAGGCAGCCCCACACAGTGCGGGCAAAGCGGTTGGCGGCAGCAAGCGCGACCCGGGGCGGGACGTGACCGTCCACGACCATGGCGCACAGCTCGTCGCCACCGATGTACAGGTCGGTCACCTGCAAGGTTCGGTAGCCGACCAGGGTGGGCGGCTCGTTGAGTACGGGATGGTTGGGCATGTTGCTCACTCCTTGTCGATCGGGGCTTTGCCGGTGCCGAAGCAGGCCAGGCAGATGCCGGTCTGCTTGCCGACGACACGGTGTTTGCGGCCGACGCGGACCGTGATCGGTACCTCGCCGCTGCCCTTGCACGGGGTACACGGCCGGGAAACGATCGCCGGGCGAGTCGGAGGCTTCGTGCGGGCCATCCGCCGTCACCGCTTCTGGCGTGCAGCGTCCTCGACGTGCAGACGGGCCTTGGTGGCGATCTCGTCCCGGTGCTGGATCGCGCGGCCGGTGGCTCCGCACGAGCACTGGAAGTTGAAGTAGCCGAACCCGGCGTCGTAGACCTCGGTCTTGTGCTTCCTGCGTGCCAGCCTCATGACGGTTCCTCTCTGTGTTTCGGGCATGGAAGGGGTAGGGACGTGGCGCGAAGCGGTCACGCCGACCGTGGATGCGGTGGGGCTACGGAGTCGTAGCGGGGGCCGGGACCTCGGTGCGGGCCGGGCGGAAGGGGTGCAGGACCGGGAGCTGCGGGACCAGGTGGGCGTACTGGCGGCATACCGTGGCCACTTCGCCCAGGCTGGTCTTGGGGGTGCGGATCCGGGTCCAGCCGCCCGAGGTGTCCCCGGCAATGGCGGTGCCGCGGCGCTCCGGGGCGATGGAGGTAGCGGCCGGTACGGCGAGGTCGCTGATGTCGCCCAGGCCCATTTCGGCGGTCTGTTTGTCGTTGCAGCG
Organism: Streptomyces sp. NPDC059037; assembly: GCF_042740015.1. NCBI lineage: Bacteria > Bacillati > Actinomycetota > Actinomycetes > Kitasatosporales > Streptomycetaceae > Streptomyces > Streptomyces sp. NPDC059037. The sequence continues at coordinate 32,599 of NZ_JBHYIG010000019.1, read as the reverse complement.
GTGCACCACACGGCCGGTGAGCTGCGCGCGCAGGGCGGTGGCGCCCTTGCCGAGATCGGTGCCGAAGCGCTGTGCGTTCACTTCCAGGTAGATGCCGACCGCACGGGCCAGCTGGGCCAGCCGCACGAGCTGGGTGACGACGTGATCGCGGCGCTTGCGGTCATCGGTGGAGACCACGAAGAACAGTTCGGCGATCTCGTCGATCAGCACCACGATCGGCACCGGGCGCAGGTGCCTGGGCAGGCCCCAGATGTCGGACGTGATGTCTTCCAGCGGGGTGCCCGGGTCGATGCCCTGATGCAGGCACAGCAGGTCGAAGCGGTCTTCCATCTCCGTCACGAGGGCATCGAGCAGCCCTTGTGCCTGCTCCGGGTCGGTGGCCAGGGCGGAGAGGCGTTCGGCGAACGGGGCCTGCTCCACACCGCGCTTGCAGTCGATGCCGACCAGCGCCACATCCAGCGGGGCCAATGCCTTGATCAGACACCGCTGGTACATCGACTTACCCGAGTCGCTCGCGCCCAGCGTCAGTGCGTGCGGGATCTTCCGGTAGTCGCGGACAAAGGGCCGTCCATCCTCGCGCAGGGCCACCACCGCGGACAGCGGGCCGGGAGCCAGCCGACGCGGCATCCGCACGCGGTCCAGGATGTCGAAGCCGGTCATGCGCAGTTCGACCACGCCGGGTTTGAGTTCGGCGACATGCATCGAGTACACGCCCCAGGCATGCCGCAGCCGATCAGCCGACTTGGCCACATCATCCGGAGCCAGCCCCGCAGCCAACCGCAGACGAAGCCGCAGACCGGTCGTCGTCGGCCTTATGCCTCGAATCCGCGGGACGCCCGGAGGGACTTGATCACGGGCGGACGGAACGTGTGAGAACACCCGCCACCACGGTGGAGAGACGGTCAGTTCGCACGCCTCCATGGTGCGCCGGTACGACGAGAGCACCCGGTACAGGACGGCCGGAAGACCGAACAGAGACCAGTACACAGCCGGAGCCTTGACCCGAGCTACCAGGGCCACCAGCACCAACAGGGCAGCGAGCACTAAGAGTTCGGTCATGGCGATCAGCCCTTGCCGTTGGCCATGGCCGGAACCGGAGCAGCCATCACGGCGGTCGCGCGGTAAGTGATGCCGTGTCCGTACTCGTTCTCCCACGGGCGGCCGAACGGCTCCACCAACGTCACCTGCATCCCCGGAACCAGACCGTCAGCGATCCCCGACTCGGGGATGGTGAAGGTGTCCACGTCCGGCTTCCCGTCGATGTTCATCAGGGCGACGTTGACGCTCATCAGCAATTCGCCGGTGTTCGTGTCGTACGCCTTCTCCTCCGTCTTCTTGTTCTTCAGCTTCGGCTCCGGGGCCTGCATCAACATCACAGACGTCCAGCGCTCCGGGTTCAGAGGCATGATCCGCATGGGCTGAATCCTCTCTTCGGGGTGGTGACCGAGGTCACCTTTCCTGCTTAATGTCAGAGTGAACTAGATCAATCTGTCTGTCAATGGGGTGCGCCGCTCTGAAGGCAGATTGACCTAGGGGGGCGGTACGCTTCCTGCATGGATGGATGGGCCCAGGGGCAGAAGCCGACCGCTAAAGAGATCGCTGCGCACTATCGAAGCAAGATCTCTGGGGGCGAGTTGATCCCGGGTGACCAACTCCCCGCGGCCCGTGGGCTGGCCAAATTCCTGGGCGTCGGTTACATGACCGTCCAGAGTGCCTACGGTCAGCTCGCAACGGCCGGTTTGGCGCTAAAGGAGCAAGGGCGAGGGACGTTCGTTCGTGAGGCTCCGGACAATCATCAAGTTCCACCCGTGGCAAGTCTGGACGAACTCGCCGAACGACTCGATCATGTGACCTCCCAACTCTCTGATCTTCGGGACCGGGTGGCGGAGTTGGAGAACGATCGCCGTGGTCCCGCTGACAATCAGTAAGCCGCAGATCGCACGTTTCCGCAGTGGACGAAGGTTAACGGGCCAGTAGTTAACCGTTAACTCTCCACGTAGATAGGGGTTTTGGGGCATCATGGAGACCCTGCTAACTCCTGCGCTACGGGGACGCTGTGAACGTCAAACTGCGCGAGGTAAGGCAAAGTCGAAACTGGACCCAGGCCGAGCTGATCAACAGGATGTTAACCGCCGTTGAGCGCCTCGGGTTATCGCCTCGCAGTGCAACGAGCCTGAAGACCCTGGTCTCCATGCACGAGAACGGCCGAAGAGCGGTTACTACCGAATATCAGTTGCTCTATTGCGAGGTCTACGCGGCAGCACCAGCTGAGCTGGGGTTTGACACCCCTTCAACTGATATGACCTTGCTCGCAGCTCCATCCACGTTGGTGCTACCTGCTCAGCGGAAGCTCCCATCTCCGGTCAATCCGGAGATGCTGAACTACCTCGACTCTGTTCTCCTTCAACACGCGCAGGCAGAACCACTGGTAGGGCCGCAGTTCCTGCTCCCAGCCGTCCAGAGCCAGATGCCCCTGATAGACGAGCTTGTCAAAGACGCATGTGGCGCCCTACGAGACGAGGTGCTGCGCGTAGGCGCTCGGTACTCGGAGTTCATCGGGTGGTTGTTCCAGGACACTGGGCATACGACACAAGCCGCCAACTGGACCGGGCTTGCCATGGAGTTGGCTCAAGAACTGGGAGATCCCCACCTCAGCGCCCACATTCTGCAACGACGCAGCAACATCGCGACGGAAGCGGGGTACGCCGGACAAGGGGCAGGGCTAGCCAGCGCTGCACTGCGCTTCTCCCCGGAGATCACACCTCGACTACGCGCCTCGGCTCTGAGGCAGCTAGCGAACTCGAAGGCGGCTCTGGGGGAGAAGACCGAGTACAAACGGGCCGTGGAACAGGCCATGGTCGAGGCGGCCGCGGGCGACGACGCCGACCCCCTTGCCGGGTACTGCTCCGTGGCGTACGTGGAAATGGAGAGCGCCAACGGCACCGTAAGCCTCGGGGAACCTGAACCTGCCGTAACGACCTACCAAGCAAGCCTCGAACACTGGCCAGCTGTCCAAGAACGGGACCGGGGTCTCTGCCTTGCACGCCTGGCGACAGCCAACGCCCTCTTCGAAGACGTTGAAGGTGCCTACGAAGCAGCAGTTCAGGCGGCAGTCATCGCGGAGAAGACCGGATCAGCTCGCATCCTTGCCGAACTGGTTCGCCTGCAAGGGCACCTTGCACCGTGGAGGAAACTGGTGGAAATTGCTGATCTGAACGCTACGTTGGACGACATGAAGGGCGCCAAACGCCTGACTTGATCAAGAGGAGCCGTGTGTACCTGCTGCCGACTGCCACCAGTCCCGAGGTCCAAGAGTGTGCCCCCCAAGTGGCCGTCCTACCAGTAGGGGCGTACGAGCAACATGGGCCGTATCTCCCTCTGATCACTGACACCGCGATCGCCTGCATCATGGCCCAGGACATCGCCAGCACGTACAACGTCCACCTTCTGCCTCCCATCACGATGGGGTGCAGCCACGAACATTCGGCGTGGCCAGCCACGGTAAGCATCAGCGCCAAAACCTTGATCGCTCTAGTTGACGACATCCGCGTCTCGCTACGCCGTTCTGGCATCACAAAGTTGGTCATTGTCAACGGACATGGAGGCAACTATGTGCTCTCCAACATCGTCCAGGAGGCCAACGCCGATGGACCGTGCGTGTCTCTGTTCCCGCAGGGTCGCGACTGGGAGCAAGCCCGCCACCATGGAGGTCTCGTTACGGGCTCGGATGGACGCAGCGATATGCACGCGGGAGAGGTCGAGACCTCCATCCTTCTCTACGCGGCGCCCGACCTCGTACGGGATGGATACCAGACTGCTGATCACGACGGCGATTGGCGGGATTTTCTACTAACTCTCGGCCTGAGGGCGCACAGCGAATCGGGAGTTTTGGGCTTCCCGTCCTACGCCACAGCGGAGAAGGGCAAGGGTGTTCTTGCGAGCCTTACCACCTCGTTCGCGGAGCACCTCAGAGTCCTTGGCGCAGACGCCGACTGATCAGGCTGTCCAACAAGCAACAGTCAGCGAAGCTGCGCGGACAGACTTTCCCTACATCATCAAGCCCCGCCCTTTGGGCGGGGAAGCAGGGAGAGGTCCGGGGGAAAGGGTGCCGTTCCTTCCGGTGCCGCATCGGCGGACCAGCGGTCGAGGGCAGGGCGTGCACACCCCGATGAGTCCTGGTTCTGTGAGTGGCTCGGTCGGCCAGCTCGTGCCCGGTCAGCCGGAGAACGCACCCGCGGGTCGAGCCCCGCACCCCAGGAAATCGGCACGATGCCCACCGGCAGGCGCAGACCGGCCGCACACGCACCCGGACCAACCACCCACACCCGAGGGCCAACGCCCACGGAGACGCGTGTACGCCGACATCGTGCCGCCACCGCGATCCGGCCTCTGAAGAGGGAAAAGACCAAGAACAACAACAGCCCGAGTCACAAACGAACGGGCAGACCCCTAAGACCAAAAGGCCTAACAGAGTTAGGTAGATCCGCAAAGGATCTAGTAGCCGCGCAAAGCGCGGCGGCGCCGTCCGGCCGCCGCCGCACGCCCCCACCATGTCTACGCCAGTGGGAGCGCGCGCCGTCGACCGGCCGCGCCCACAAGGGGCGAAGAGCAAAGCATGGGGCCGAGGGGGGTGCCCTACAAGCAAGGGCAAAAGACGCTTTGTGCTTTACAAACAAGGCCGGATCGCGGTGGCGGCACGATGTCGGCGAACCCACTTCCATGGACGAGGCCCACCGGCTAGGGCGGTCAGCCCAGGCGCACACGACCAACCCGCTCACCGGAGGCACACAGCCACGCCCATACAGGGGCGGGGACACTCCCCAAGGCGTGCACCCGGTGGACCGGGGCACTGCTTCGCCGAGCCTGCAAGGGCCGGTACTCCAGAGTGTGGTGCCAGGCCCCGCTACGGCACCGGAAGACGGCTGAAGGGTGAGGGGGAGGTGGGCGAGAGGACAAGACGGGTTGTGGCTGAGGCGGTCGGCTCCACGGCTTTACGCAGCCACTTTGGGGCGAGCCTCTAAGATCATGGCCCCGATTCGGGCATTGCGGGCAGGCTAGGAGCCACCCGAATCGCGGCCAGCGTAAGGGGCCATGATCACTCGCCCCAAAGCAGCTCCAGCCCAAAGCCGCTCCACCGACCTAGCATCCGACGCAAACGCCGCGAGCTACGTTGAAGTGGAGACCACAGAACCGCTCCCCACACTTATTGCACGTGAACTGCGCTGGTCGTGTGCAGTAAGAGCCACCAGGGTGCCCCCTCCCGACGCTGCACAGATGGTGGGGACCCGGCGAACTAACGCTGGGCCATGGTGCGCCCGTTGAGCTCATAGGGTGAGGGTCGCAGATCCAACCACCCAAGGTAATACGGCAATTGTGCGATCTGTGAGGGCCGGTCCGTATTCATGATCTTCCGAGCTGGCGCCCCTGCGCCCGTGCGGTCGACTTGACTCGGTCATCGAGGCTCCACCGACCTTGGGTGGTCTGTCGTGAAGGCGTCCCGTGCGGGAGGCTGGAGCCATGGGGGTGGCTACTGTGCGCACATCGTTCCGCATCAGCTTCACGGACTACATCACAGACCCAGACGACGCCGACTGCTTACGACGAGCAACAACTGTTCCAGCCGACCGCATCACCTTCGATGGTGATCATTTGATCCTGTGGATCGCCGAGGTGGAGCGCGCCCGCTTCCCCGTAAACATGATCGAATCCGTCGAAGTGGCAACCGTCCCAGGCAGCGGCAGGCGGGAAGATCCGGAGCAGCTTCGGGCCCGTTTCCCGAAGTTCGGCCAGCCGTGGAGTGCCGAAGACGAAGCCAAGCTGATGACCCTCTATCGCGAAGGTCAACACGACTTCGACGAGCTGGCCGCCGAGTTCGGACGACAGCCCACCGCCATACGTTCCCGACTGGCCAAGCTCGGCCTTGAGCAACTGTGACGGGATCGGACAGCGACCCTGACAGGTCCGCAGAGCAAGAGCGCACGGTGGCGAAGGAAGCCGCGATCCGTGAACTAGCTCGACTCGCCGACCATGTGCTTTGGGTGCAGGAGTGGCCCGACAAGCCGACTTGGCGTGATCGTATCCACCGATGGCTATATCCCGAGACCTTTCGCTTCGACCGGACTTCCACCCCACCGAGACCCTGGGTAGACCGACCAGCCGGAGCCTACGAGCGAACGGGCTGGCGCATCCGAACTGCGTACTACGGATCTGACATCGCCTTCGAGGTCGAGTACGTGGTGTGCCAGCAATGCGAAATCGGTTGGGTGGAGTCGCCCTACTCCTACCCAGGCTACGAACGCTGCGGACTCGCCTCAGCCGCTGTTCGATCTCTGCGTTGCGCCTATCCCGGCATCGAGTGGCACACGGGCGGCGGGCATTTCCGCGAAGCTGTCCCCTTCTGGGATGCCGTCAGCGTGGATGTTCCCGGTGGCTACACCCAGCAAGCGAGGTGCCATCACGTGGAACCGTGGCAAGCGCAGTGACGGTACAGCAGAGAAGTACCGCAACCGTGTCGACCGCCAGCGTGTTCCGCCGATCCCCGACGACTTCGCGACCAGCCGACGAGGCTTCAGCGACCACTACGCCCGTAGTTCGCATCGAGGGGGTCTGGGGTTCAAATCCCCACAGGTCCACTGCACATGAGATCCCGTCCGGTTCATCGAACCGGGCGGGATCTTTGCGTGTGCCGAAGGGCTGCAGCGTCTTGAAGGGCTGCAGCGCCATGAAGGACTACAGCGCCTTCACGAAGCAGCGGCTCAGGTTCTCGAAGCGGTAGTGGCCGAACTTGGTGGGCGCCGGGGTGTAGCCGGTCGAGGTGTAGAGGGCTATCGCCTCCGGCTGCTTCGTGCCGGTCTCCAGGACCATGCGGGTGCGGCCCGCCGCCCGCGCGTCGTCCTCGAGGGCCGCCAGGATGCGGCGGGCGAGGCCGAGGCCGCGGGCCTCCGGGGTGACGTACATCCGCTTGATCTCGGCGTCGCCGTCCGCGTACCCCTCGTCGTTCGTCTCGTGGGCGCGCCAGCCGCCGGTGGCCAGGGTGGTGCCGTTCGTGTCGTACGCGACGAGATAGAGGCCGCCCGGCGGGCGGAACATCGCCGGGTCGAGCGGGGTGACATCGCCCTCGTCGCCGTACCGCTCGGCGTATTCGAGCTGGACACGGTCGTTCAGCTTGATCGCGTCGGGGTGGTCGAAGGGGGTGGGGCGGAGCTCGACCGCGGCCGACTGCTGAGGCGGGTGGATAGTCATGCGGAGTATCGTACTTCTATGCGAGTGCGTGCGCTTCCTTATTAAGTGTGCCGGTATCGTTCCCGGATGCTCACAGTGACCAGCGTGAATGTGAACGGGCTGCGCGCCGCCGCGAAGAAGGGCTTCGTCGAGTGGCTCGCCGGTACCTCGGCCGACGTGCTCTGCCTGCAGGAGGTGCGCGCCGAGCCGCAGCAGCTGCCGGACGAGGTGCGGGACCCCGAGGGCTGGCATGTCGTGCACGCGCCGGCCGCGGCCAAGGGGCGCGCGGGTGTCTCCCTCTATACGCGCCGCGAGCCGGAGCGGGTGCAGATCGGATTCGGGTCGCAGGAGTTCGACGGCAGTGGGCGGTACGTCGAGGCCGATCTGCCCGGGGTCACGGTCGCGAGCCTGTATCTGCCCTCCGGTGAGGTCGGCACGGAGCGGCAGGACGAGAAGATCCGCTTCATGGGGGAGTTCCTCACGTATCTGAAAGGGCTGAAGGTGCGGGCCGCCGCCGAGGGGCGCCAGGTCGTCGTCTGCGGCGACTGGAACATCGCGCACCAGGAGGCCGACCTCAAGAACTGGAAGGGCAACAAGAAGAACTCGGGCTTCCTGCCCGAGGAGCGTGCCTGGCTCGGTGAGGTCTTCGACGGTGAGCACGGCGCGTATGTCGATGTCGTGCGGGCGCTGCATCCGGATGTCGAGGGGCCGTATTCCTGGTGGTCCTACCGCGGGCGCGCCTTCGACAACGACACGGGCTGGCGGATCGACTACCACGTGGCGACGCCGGGGCTCGCGGAGCGTGCGGTCAAGGGGTTCGTGGAGCGGGCGGCCAGTCATGCGGAGCGGTGGTCGGACCACGCGCCCGTCACGGTGGTCTACGACATGTGAGGCCGCGCGGTGCCATGGCATGTTGCGGGCACGTACCTGACAATGACTCAACTGTCAGCCGTGTGGGGGAGACTTCATGTCCGGTATGTCATTGCCGTCTCGTCGGGGTGTGCTGCTCGGGGCTCTGGGCGCAGGGATCGGGGCGGGGCTGCCGCTGACCGCCGCGTCGTCCGCCGCCGCATCGGGCGGGGTGCCCCGGGGCACGCCGCCCGTGCTCCTCACCGAACAGGCGACCCGGCGGATCCTCGTGCTCGATCCGCGGCGCAGGGTCTGGGACACGCAGGCCGACCCGTCCGTCGTGCGGTGGGCGTTCTCGCCGCTGGGGCAGCCGGGGTACAAGGACCTGCGGCCTGAGGACAGTTGGGTGTATCCGAGCGAGTCGAAGGTGCGCAGACTCAAGGGGCGTACGTACGTCCTGACGACCGCGTCCTTCGGGTTCACCGCCGTCGTCGACTATCCGTCGGGGCGGCGGTACTGGGGCGCGGCGATCGGGCCCGGCGACGATCTCTTCAATCCGCACAGCGCGGAGATCCTGCCGGACGGCAATGTCGCGGTGGCGTGCAGCACGGGCGCGCTGGTGCGGTTGTACGCGGCGTCGCAGGGGCCGCGGGCCTCGCGGTACGCCGAGGCGGAGCTCAAGGGGGCGCACGGGCTGCACTGGGACGGTGCGCATGAGGTGCTGTGGGCCATCGGTGACGACGAACTGGTGACGTATGCCGTGGGTGGGACGCGGGCTCGGCCGACGCTGACCCGGCGGTTCTCGGTGGGGCTTCCCGTGGGTACGCCGGGGAAGACGCCGGGAGGTCATGACCTCTTCCCGGTGGCGGGGCGGGCCGGGCGGTTGTGGGTGACCACCAACGCGTCCGTTTTTCAGTACGACATTGCCGGGCGGGCCTTTGTGCAGGACTTTCCGGGGGCCGCGGAGATCGCCCGGAAGTCGGTGAAGGGGGTCGGCGATGATCCGCGGACCGGGCAGGTCGTCAGCACCGTCCCCGAGAGCGGACTCGGGGAGACGTGGTGGACGACGAAGGTGAGCGTGCATCAGCCCGCGAGTTCGTACACTTTGGTCAACGGCGGTATTTATAAAGCGCGTTGGTTCCTGCCGAAGTAGGAGCGGGATGGGGCGGGCTGGTGTCAGTCCGACTTCTCCGAAGCCAGGCGGCGGTCCATGGCCATCGACAGTTCCGCCTCCACCACGCTCTTCGCCAGCGGGCGCAGACGGTCGATGTTCTTGTCGCCCGCCTCGGGCGGTGTGTTGTCGCGGATGATCGTCACGAACAACTCCGCGAGCGCGTCCGCGTGTTCGCGTACCCGCTGGCCCGCCTCCAGGACCGTGGCCAGCGGGATGCCCTCGCGGACCAGGGCCGACGACACGTCCAGGAGGCGGCGGCTGACGTGCACGAGTTCGTCGCCGTCGGTGGCCAGATAGCCGAGGTCCAGGGCCGCGGCCAGGTTCTCGGGGGTGACCTCGCCGGCGAAGTGGTCGGCCAGATCCTCGGGGGTGAGGCGGACCGGGGTCTCCTCGGTGGGGCCGCCCATGCCGAGGAGTTCGCCGACGTCGCGGCCGTTCTCGAAGGCCTCGGCCAGTTCCGCGATGCCGCTCAGGGTGTGGCCGCGGTCCAGGAGCGCGGCGATCGTGCGGAGCCTGGCCAGGTGGTGGTCGTCGTACCAGGCGATGCGGCCCTCGCGGCGGGGCGGTGGGATGAGGCCGCGCTCACGGTAGAAGCGCACGGTGCGCACTGTGATGCCGGCCGCCCTGGCCAGCTCCTCCATGCGGTACTCGCGTGTCTCTGCCACGGCAGCAGCCTATGCCGTGTGGATCGGGCGGGTGTTCTACCGGCGGTAACTCCTCCTGCCCAACCCCTACCCATGAGTACGTCGCTGTTCTAGTCTCCCCATTGCGCCAGTGGTCACTGGCAGAGTCAGCGGCAGTTCGGGAGGCGGCGGCATGGCCGAGCACGAGCGCGCGCGGGAGCGCGAACACGAGCATGTGAGGGTGGCGGTCATCGGGTCCGGCTTCGGCGGCCTGGGCGCGGCCGTCCGGCTGCGCCGCGAGGGCATCACCGACTTCGTCGTCCTGGAGCGGTCCTGCGCGGTCGGCGGCACCTGGCGGGACAACAGCTATCCGGGCTGCGCCTGCGACGTACCCTCACACCTCTACTCGTTCTCCTTCGCGCCCAATCCCGACTGGCCGCGCACCTTCTCCGGCCAGGAGCACATCCGGGAGTACCTGGAACGGGTCGCCGACACCTTCCGGCTGCGCTCGCACATCCGCCTCAACACCGAGGTCACGCAGCTGCGTTGGGACGCCGAGCAGCTCTGGTGGGTGATCGAGACCAGCAACGGGACGCTCACCGCCGACGTCGTCGTCTCCGCCACCGGGCCGCTCTCCGACCCCAAGCTGCCGGACATCCCCGGCCTCGACACCTTCGAGGGCAAGGTCTTCCACTCCGCGCGCTGGGACCACGACTACGACCTGCGCGGCAAGCGCGTCGCGATGGTCGGCACCGGCGCCTCCGCCATCCAGATCGTGCCCGCCATCCAGCGCGAGGTCGGCAGGCTGACCCTCTTCCAGCGCACCCCGCCGTGGGTGATGCCGCGCATGGACCGTGCCATCAGCAAGGCCGAGCGCTGGGTTCACCGCCAGCTGCCGTTCACCACGCAGGCCCGGCGCGGAATCCTTTGGGGCATCAGGGAGTTGCAGGTCCAGGCGTTCACCAAGCGGCCGAACGAGCTCGGCGCGGTCGAGCAGCTCGCCAAGCGGAACATCCACCGCGCGGTCAAGGACCCGGCGCTGCGGGCCAAGCTGACACCGACGTACCGCATCGGCTGCAAGCGGATCCTGCTGTCCAACACGTACTACCCGGCGCTCGCGCGGCCCAACGTCGACGTCGTCGCCAGCGGCCTGAGCGAGGTGCGCGGCAACACCGTCGTCGCCGCCGACGGCACCGAGGCCGAGGTCGACGCGATCATCTTCGGTACGGGATTCCATGTGACGGACATGCCGATCGCCGACCGCGTGGTCGGCGCCGACGGCGGGACGATGATGGAGTCCTGGGAGGACGGGATGAAGTCGCTGCGCGGCGCGACCGCGGCGGGCTTCCCCAACTTCATGACGATCATCGGCCCGAACACCGGTCTCGGGAACTCCTCGATGATCCTGATGATCGAGTCCCAGCTGAACTATCTCGCCGACTACATGCGGCAGTTGGACGTTCTTGGTGGCCGCGCCGCGCTCGCCGCGCGGACCGGCGCCGTGCAGGCCTGGAACGACAAGGTGCAGCGGCGGATGGAGCGCACCGTGTGGAACACCGGCGGCTGCAACAGCTGGTACCTCGACGCGAACGGCGTGAACACGACGATCTGGCCGGGCACGACGACCGAGTTCCGCAAGGCCACGCGGCAGGTGGATCTCGCCGAGTACGAGGTGCTGCGGCTGCCGAAGGCGGACGCGGTGCCGAAGCCGCGTACGGGGACGGGGACGGCGACGGGCAAGGGCAACGGCAAGGCGCGTACGGGCAAGAAGGTCGAGGTGGCCGGGGCATGAGCAGGCTGACGCATGTGACGAGCGGGCCGTTCGCGCCGCCTCCCGCGGCGCGGGAACTGACCGCCGTGTCGGCGGACGGCGCGCGGCTGCACGTCGAGGTGCACGGGCCGGACGGTGCGCCCGCCGTGGTGCTAGCGCACGGGTGGACCTGCTCGACCGCCTTCTGGGCCGCGCAGATACGTGACCTGGCGGTCGACCACCGGGTGATCGCGTACGACCAGCGGGGACACGGACGCAGTGCCGCGCCGGCCGGCCCGGAGGGGTACAGCACGACCGCGCTCGCCGACGACCTGGAGGCGGTGCTCGCGGCGACGCTGGAACCGGGGGAGCGGGCGCTGCTCGCCGGGCACTCCATGGGCGGCATGACGATGATGGCCGCCAGTGCGCGGCCCGGGTTCCGGGAGCACGCGGGGGCCGTTCTGCTGTGCAGCACCGGCAGTTCGCGGCTCGTCGCCGAGTCGACGGTGGTGCCGATGAGGGCCGGGCGGGTGCGGACGCGGGTGACGCGGTCGGTGCTCGGGGCGAAGGCGCCGCTCGGCCCTGTCACCGGGATGGCCCGGCGGATCCTCAAGTACGCCACGATGGGCGCCGGTTCGGCGCCGGACCGGGTGGACGCGTGCGCGCGGATCGTGCACGCCTGCCCGCGGGTCGTGCGCTACCGCTGGTCGCATGTGCTGGCCGAGCTTCAACTGGACGCGGGGGTCCTTGAGTTGACGGCGCCCACCGCCGTCATCGCGGGCGCGTCCGACCGTCTGACGCCGGTGGCGCACGCGCGGCGTATCGCCGCGATGCTGCCGGACTCGCTCGGGCTGACCGAGCTGGCGGGGATAGGCCATATGACGCCGATCGAGGCGCCGGAGGCGGTTACTGCGCGGATGCGGGAACTTGTGGAGACGTACGTGGTGCAGGTGGACGAGCCGCAGGTCGGGGCTGGGGCCGGGGCCGGGGCTGGCGTCGAGGCCGGGGCCGAGATCGCGATCGAGATCGAGGGGAGCAGCGCATGAGCAAGGTCAGCCTGGAGGGACAGGTCGCGGTCGTCACGGGAGCGGCGCGGGGCGTGGGTGAACTGCTCGCCCGCAAGCTGTCGGCGCGGGGCGCGAAGATCGCCCTTGTCGGCCTTGAGCCGGACGAGCTGAAGCAGGTCGCGGGGCGGCTGCACACCGACGCCGAGGCGTGGCACGTGGATGTGACGGACCACGTCGCGATGGCGCGGGTGGCCGGGGAGGTCAAGGAGCGGTTCGGGAAGGTCGACATCGTCGTCGCCAACGCGGGTGTCGCGAGCGGCGGACCGTTCGTCGAGTCCGACCCCGACGCGTGGCGTCGCGTGATCGAGGTCAATCTCATCGGGAGTGCGGTGACGGGGCGGGCGTTCCTGCCCGTCCTGATGGAGAGCCGGGGCTATCTGCTGCAGATCGCCTCGCTGGCTGCGATCACGCCGGCGCCGATGATGACGGCGTACTGCGCGTCGAAGTCGGGAGTCGAGGCGTACGCGCATGCGCTGCGGGCGGAGGTCGGGTACAAGGGCGTGAAGGTGGGCGTCGGTTATCTGTCCTGGACGGACACGGACATGGTGCGGGGGGCCGATCAGGACGACGTGATGCGGGAGTTGCGGCAGCGGCTGCCGTGGCCGTCCAACAAGACGTACCCGCTGGGTCCTGCCGTCGACCGGATCGTCGCCGGGATCGAGCGGCGCTCCAGCCATGTGTACGCGCAGTGGTGGCTGCGGGGCATGCAGGGCATCCGTGGGTATCTGCCGGCGGTGATCGGCTCTGTCGGCCAGCGGGAGATGCGGCGCTTTGAGCCGCGGCTCGGCAGTGTCCCGACGGGGCTGGTCGGAGCGGGCGGCTCCGCCGATGAGAGCTCGCGGGGGCGGTAGCGGGGGGTTGCGTACTCGGCGGTGTGCGCTGTGCCTGCCGCCCTGGCCGATTGCTGGCCCGGCGGTGTGCGCTGTGCCTGCTGCCCTGGCCGATTGCCTGCCCGGCAGTGCGCGCTGTGCCTGCCGCCCCTCCATCGCTCACCCGGCAGTGTGCGCTGTGCCCACCCGTTCCGCCCTGCGGAACGCCTGCCCACAGCGAGGGGGGGGCGGTCGGTTCGGCGCGCAGTCGGGTGGGTGGGCAGCTGCGGGGCAATCGGGTGGGTGGGCGGGAAAGATCCGCCGCGAAGCGGCGGCGCTGTGCGGCACGGCGCGGCAGGTGGGCAGCTGCGGGGCAATCGGGTGGGTGGGCGGGAAAGATCCGGCGCGAAGCGGCGGCGTTGTTTGTACGGCACGGCGCGGCAGGTGGGGAGCTGCGGGGCAATCGGGTGGGTGGGCGGGAAGTGTTGTGCGGCAGGTGGGCAGCTGCCGGGCCGCGGCAGGCATGCGGGGAGGCCCGCCCGGTGCCTCCGGGTGGGCCTCACCGTTCAAGCAAAGCGCCAGCGTCAGGCGTCGTAGTCCTGGTTGAACCTGTCCTGCTGCTCCTGCGCAAGACGCTGCGTCTCGTCCGAGGTCTGCGAGGTGCGCTCGCTCGCCTCGTCCCGCTCCTGCGAGGCGCGCTCGCCCGCATCGTCCCGCTTGTCGCCCATGGCGCCCTTCGCCTTGCCGGCGAGGTCCTGAGCCTTGTCCTCGAACTGGTCCTTGATGCCCATGCGGTTCACTCCTAGAGGGTGAGGTTGGAAGGGCCTCGACCAGACTGACACGGGGGTACATCCCACGCATTTCGATCATCAACGGACAGTAATCACACCGGAGAAGAGCCCCGCTACTCCCGCGGCGGCAGCTTCGGGCGGCGTCGGTCCGGCACGTCCGCATAGCCCGGCGGAGTCGCCGCCGGCTGCCGGTCGAGGAGGTCGAGCGCGAGGCCGACCGCGTCGTCGAGCTGGGCGTGCCGCCCCTCCGCCCAGTCCAGGGGGGTGCGCAGGACGTCCAGGTCCGGCTCGACGCCGTGGTTCTCCACGGACCAGCCGTACGCGTCGAACCAGCCCGCGTTCATCGGCACCGTGATGACCGTCCCGTCGCCGAGCCGGTGCCGCCCGGTCATGCCCACCACACCGCCCCAGGTGCGCTGCCCCACCACGGGACCGAGGCCGAGCAGCTTGAACGCCGCCGTGATCATGTCGCCGTCGGAGGATGTCGCTTCGTCGGCCAGGGCCACCACGGGGCCGCGCGGCGCGTTCGACGCGTACGACACCGGCTGGGCGTTCCGCGTCAGGTCCCAGCCCAGGATCTTGCGTGTCAGTTTCTCGATGACCAGTTCGCTGATGTGGCCGCCCGCGTTGCCGCGTACGTCCACGATCAGGGCGGGCCTGGACACCTCGAGGCGCAGGTCCCTGTTGAACTGTGCCCAGCCCGAGCCGCCCATGTCGGGGATGTGCAGATAGCCGCACTTGCCGCCGCTCAACTCCCGTACGACGTCACGCCGTTTGGCCACCCAGTCCTGGTAGCGCAGGGGCCGTTCGTTGACCAGCGGGACGATCGCGACGCGCCGCGCGCGCCCCTCGCCCTCCGCCGGCTGGAACGTCAGCTCCACGGTCGTGCCGCCCGCGGCCGCGAGCAGCGGCCAGGGCCCGGCGACCGGGTCGACCGGGCGGCCGTCGATGTGCGTGAGGACGGCGCCCGCGCGGATCCCCGCACCGGCCAGCGGCGAGCGTGCCTTGGAGTCGGACGAGTCGCCGGGCAGGATCCGCTTGACCGTCCAACTGCCGTCCCGGCAGACCAGGTTGGCGCCCAGCAGGCCCATCGCGCGCTGATAGTGCGGAGGCCCCTCGTTGCGGCGCGCGGCGGAGACGTACGCGTGAGAAGTGCCCAGCTCGCCAAGGACCTCGCGGAGCAGATCGGCGAACTCGTCGGGCGAAGCGACGCGTTGGACGAGCGGACGGTATTGCGCGAGCACCCCGTCCCAGTCGATCCCGCACATGTCCGGCTCCCAGAAGTAGGAGCGGATGATGCGGCCCGCCTCGTCGTAGGCCTGGCGCCACTCGGCGGGCGGGTCGACCTCGTGCAGGATGCGGCGCAGGTCGATCCAGACGGTGGTGTCGCTGTCCCCGGATTCGGTGGAGGGCACGGCGCTGAGGTCGCCCTCGTCGACCACGACGAGGCGCGTTCCGTCGCCGCTGACCGCGAACCAGTCGAGGTGCTCGACGAGTTGGGACTTCTTGGCCTTGGAGATGTTGAAGTATTCGAGGGTGGGGCGCCCCGAGGTGTCGGCCGGGTTGGCGAAGGTCTCGCCGAGCGCGCCCGAGATCGGCCAGCGCAGCCAGACGAGGCCGCCGCCGCTGACGGGCTGGAGCGCGGAGTACTTGGATGCCGTGACGGGGAACGGCGTGACCCTGCTCTCCAGGCCCTCGACCTCCACGGTGGTGGTGCCTTCCCCCTTGCCGTCCCTGTCGCCCTCCTCGACCGGGTCGAGCCCGCCCGCGGCAGGACGGCCGTCGGGGGAGAGCGCGAAGGGGGACGGGGTCGCCGACGACAGCGGGACCAGGTAGGGGCGGCAGCCGAGCGGGAAGGAGAGGTCGCCGGTGTGCACGTCGTAGACGGGGTCGAAGCCGCGCCAGGAGAGGAAGGCGAGATACCGCCCGTCGCGCGTGAAGACGGGGTTCTCGTCCTCGAAGCGGCCGTTGGTGACGTCGACGATCGCGCGGGCGCCCGGACCTTCGATGCGGGCCATCTTGATCTGCCGCAGGGAGCGGCCGATGCCGGGGTGGGACCAGGTCAGCCAGGCGCCGTCGGGGGAGAAGGCGAGATCGCGCACGGGCCCGTTGACGGAGCGGATCAGCTCGGTGACCTCGCCGTTGGATTCCTCGGTTCCCGCGGCGGCAGCCGCTTCATCAGACACAGTGATGAGCAGAAGCCGCCCGTCGTTGGAGGCGATGGCCAGCCGCTCCCCGTCCGGGTCGGACACCATCTCCTGGACGCGGCCGAGCTCACCGCTCGCCAGCCTGCGCGGCTCGCGGTCGCCGCTGGCGCGCGGGAGATAGGCGATCTCGACGGCGTCCTCGCCATCGGCGTCGGTGATGTACGCGACCTGCCCGCCGGTGCCGAGCATCTCCGGGAGCCGGACGCGTACGCCAGGGGTGTCGATGATGGTGCGGGCGGGCCCGTCCCGGTGGGTGAGCCAGTACAGGCTGCCGCGTACGACGACGGCGCTGGCCCGGCCTGTCGTGTCCACGGAGAGCGCGTCGACGTTCTGCGCGGCCGGTACCTGGTAGACCCGCCGCCCGGTGCGCGGCCCGCCGAGCCGTACGTCCAGGCGGCGCGGCTCGGAGTTCGCCGAGAGGTCGTCGACCATCCAGATGTCGCCCGCGCACTGGTAGACGACGCGGGTGCCGTCGCTGGACGCGTGCCGGGCGTAGAACGCGTCGTGGTCGGTGTGCCGCCGCAGGCCGGAGCCGTCGGGCAGACAGGAGTAGAGGTTGCCCACGCCCTCGTGGTCGGAGAGGAAGGCGATCCGGCCCCCGACGAACATCGGGGCGTCGAGCTGCCCGTCGATGTCGGCGAGGATGTGCTCGCCGTGCATCCAGATGCGGCCCATCGCACCGCCCCGGTAGCGCTTCCAGGCAGCCGGTTCGTGCGGCGGCCGACCGGTCAGGAGCAGCGTCTTGCGCTCGCCGTCGATGTCGGTGACCGCGATGTCATGGACGGGCCCCCAGGGCAGCCGGCCGCCGGGCGAGCCGTCGGTCGGCACGCTGTAGGCCCAGCAGAAGTAGGAGAAGGGCTGGTTGTGCGAGGAGACGGCGAGGATGTCGCCGTCGGGGGACCAGCCGCAGACGCGGGTGTCGGTGCTCCCCCAATAGGTGAGTCTGCGCGAAGGACCGCCGTCCACCGGGGCGAGATGGATCTCCGGGTCGAGGCTGCGCCATGTCGTGTACGCGATGTGGCGGCCGTCCGGCGAGAAGCGCGGGTGGCTCACCTTGGTCCGGTCGACGGTGACCCGCCAGGCGCGGCCGGCCGGGGCGCCGTCCGCGGCCAGTGGGGCCACCCAGAGGTCGTCCTCGGTCGCGAAACAGAGGCGGTCGCCGCTGAGGTGCGGAAACCGCAGGTAGGCGGGGTCGGCATGGGTGTCGTCGCGCGCGTCGGTCACCTCACCATGCTTTTCCGGTGCGCAGGGCGCGGCAACTCGTACACGCGGCCCGGCGGAGGGAGCGCGTGACCCAGCACACGTACGAAACGGTTTCGTTTCGCTAAGGCTGGGGGTACAGTCATGGCGTACGGAACAGTTTCGATAAGGAGTGGAGGGATCATGGCTGAGGCGGCAACGGCGCGGCGCAGCCGGATCACGCCCGAGCGCGAGGCCGAGCTGTACGCGGCCGTGCTCGATCTGCTCCGCGAAGTCGGGTACGAGGCGCTCACCATGGACGCCATCGCCGCCCGCACCCGGTCCAGCAAGGCCACCCTCTACCGCCAGTGGGGGAGCAAGCCGGAGCTGATCGCCAGGGCGCTGCGGCACAACAAGCCGGTGTCCATCGAGGACATCGACACGGGGTCCCTGCGCGGCGACTTCCACGCGACCATGGCGCGTTCGGACGACTGTCAGATGGAGCGGGACGCCGCGCTGATGCGGGGCCTGTTCCACGCCGTGCACGACAACCCCGAACTCCACCAGGCGATGCGGCAGTTGCTCATCGAGCCGGAGATCACCGGCCTGAACACGATGCTGCGCAGAGCGGTGGACCGCGGCGAAGTGGACGCGGACAACCCGGCGTTGGACTACGTCATCCACATGCTGGTCGGCGGTTTCGTCGCCCGTGACCTGATCGAGGACCGCACGGTCGACCGTGCCTTCCTCGCCTCCTATGTCGACGCCGTGATCCTCCCCGCCCTCGGCGTCTGACCAACTCCCCGCACAAACACAAGCCCACCCCCCTTCCTGACGCGCCCGCTCACGTCGTCGGGCTGATCCCCCCTGCCCTGCTGACCCCACGACTGACCGGGAGTACGCCCTCGTGGCCACATTCCTCTACAAACTCGGCCGACTCGCCTTCAGGCGACGGCACTTCGTCGCCCTGATCTGGGTGGCGCTCCTGACCCTCGCCGGAGTCGGCGCGGCGTCCGCGCCGACCGCCGCCTCCAGTTCCTTCTCCATCCCCGGCACGGAGGCCCAGAAGGCCTTCGACCTGCTCGACGAGCGGGTGCCCGAGGCCAGCGCCGACGGCGCGAGCGCCCGGGTCGTCTTCAAGGCGCCGGACGGCGAGAAGGTCACCGACCCGGCCAACAAGGCCGAGGTCCAAAAGACCGTCGCCGCCCTCAAGTCCGGCTCGGACGAGGTCGCTTCGGCCGCCGATCCGTTCCAGGCCAAGACCGTCAGCAAGGACGGCTCCACGGCGTACTCGTCCGTCTCGTACAAGGTCACCTCGATGGAGCTGACCGACGAGAGCCGTGACGCGCTGGAGAAGACCACGGACGACGCCCGCGATTCCGGGCTCACGGTCGAGGTCGGCGGCGACGCGCTGCAGGCGATGCCCGAGACCGGGGCCACCGAGATCATCGGCATCGCGGTCGCGGCCGTCGTCCTCGTGATCACCTTCGGCTCGCTGGTCGCTGCGGGGCTTCCGCTGCTCACCGCGTTGATCGGCGTGGGCATCGGCGTCTCATCGATCACCGCGCTCGCCAACGCGCTCGACCTGGGTACGACCACGTCGACGCTTGCCATGATGATCGGCCTCGCGGTCGGCATCGACTACGCGCTCTTCATCGTCTCCCGCTACCGGGGCGAACTCGCCGACGGACGGGACCGCGAGGAGGCGGCGGGCCGCGCCGTGGGTACGGCTGGTTCGGCCGTGGTCTTCGCCGGGCTCACCGTGGTCATCGCCCTGGTCGGCCTCGCCGTGGTCAACATCCCGATGCTGACGAAGATGGGCTTCGCGGCGGCCGGCACGGTGGTCATCGCCGTCCTCATCGCGCTGACCCTGATACCGGCGCTGCTCGGGTACGCGGGCAAGAAGGTCAAGCCGACGGGCGAGAAGAGCAAGCTGCTGGGCGGCGGCAAGAACAAGGCCGCCGACCCGGAGAAGGCGGCCGCCGACCCCACGAAGGAGCCGAAGGCCAACCTCGGCACCCGCTGGGCCCGCTTCGTCACGCGCCGCCCGCTCGCCGTGCTGCTCGTCGGCATCATCGGCCTGGGCGCCGCCGCGCTCCCGGTCTCCTCGCTCGAACTGGGCCTCCCGGACGACGGCGCGCAGCCGACGTCCACGACCCAGCGCAAGGCGTACGACCTGGTCTCCGACGGATTCGGCCCCGGCTTCAACGGCCCGCTGATGACGGTCGCCGACCTCAAGGGCGCGGACGACCCGAAGGCGGCGGCGCAGCAGATCTCCCAGAAGATCTCGGGCCTCGACGACGTCCTGACCGTCGCCCCGCCCATGATCAACAAGGCGGGCGACACGGCGATCATCAGCGTCGTCCCGTCCTCCAAGCCGAGCGGCACCGAGACCGAGGGCCTCGTGCACTCGATCCGTGACGCGGGCGGCGAGATCAAGTCCGACACCGGCGCCGACGTCATGGTCACGGGCACGACGGCCATGAACATCGATGTGTCGCAGAAGCTGAACGACGCCCTGTTGCCCTACCTGGCCCTGGTCGTCGGCCTCGCCTTCCTCCTCCTGATCGTCGTCTTCCGCTCGATCCTGGTCCCGCTCAAGGCGGCCCTCGGCTTCCTGCTCTCGGTCCTCGCGGCCCTGGGCGCGGTCGTCGCGGTCTTCCAGTGGGGCTGGCTCGGCTCGCTCTTCGGCGTGGAGCAGACGGGCCCGATCATGTCGATGATGCCGATCTTCATGGTGGGCGTCGTCTTCGGCCTCGCGATGGATTACGAAGTCTTCCTCGTGACCCGCATGCGAGAGGCGTACGTCCACGGGGAGCGCCCCGGTGAGGCGATCGTGACCGGCTTCCGGCACGGGGCACGGGTGGTCTCGGCGGCCGCCGTCATCATGATCGCGGTCTTCGCGGGCTTCATCGGTTCCAGCGAGCAGATGGTGAAGATGATCGGCTTCGGCCTGGCGATCGCGGTCTTCTTCGACGCGTTCATCGTGCGCATGGCCTTGGTCCCGGCGGTGCTCGCGCTGCTTGGCAGGAAGGCGTGGTGGCTGCCGAGGTGGCTGGACCGGGCGCTGCCGAATGTGGATGTCGAGGGTGAGGGGCTGCGCGACGTGGCGGACAAGGCCGCGGACGGTGACCGGGAGCTCGCCCGCGTCTGATTCCGCTCAGTGCGGGACGGGGGTGGCGGCGTAGGTGCGGCGCAGGAAGCGGAGCAGCACCGCCGAGTCGAACTGCACGACCTCCACCCCCTCCCGCGAGTGGAACTCCACGACCACTTGCACCCGGCCGCAGGGCCAGACGCGTACGTCGCCGTCGGTGACCGGGGCCAGCAGGCCCTCTTCGACGAGCCGGCGCTCGAAGGTCCACTGGTGGCCGCCAGGGAGGTCGATCCGCATCGCCTGCGGGTCGGCCTCCGGGTCGTAGTGGAGGATGGCGGGCACGGCGCGGTGGCCGTCGGCCGAGTCCGTGACGATGTGGGCTCGTGCGTACTGCTCGACTGCGGACATCGTCAGACTCCTCGCCCTCACTCCTGCTTCCTTTATGCCCTCTAATGTCCCATATTTTCTGGCTGTTGCTCCAGGATGCTCCGGGATAGTTGGGTATTCAGCGCTCTTGCAAAGCGTTCGCAACAGGGCACTATCATTGAACGGTTCACGAGCGATCCGCTCTGCCTTCCGTCCTCCTTCCCCGTGTCCTGCCCAGGAGCGCCCGCATGCATGTCCCCGACGGATTCATCGACGCCCCCGTCTCCGCGGTCACCGGGGTCATCGCCGCCGGCGCGGTCGCCGTCAGCCTCAAGGGCGCCCGGCGTGAGCTGGACGAGCGGACCGCCCCGCTCGCGGGCCTTGTCGCGGCGTTCATCTTCGCCGTGCAGATGCTGAACTTTCCCGTGGCGGCCGGCACCAGCGGACACCTCCTCGGCGGCGCGCTCGCCGCGATACTCGTCGGTCCCTACACGGGTGTCCTGTGTGTGTCGGTCGTACTCCTCATGCAGGGCGTTCTTTTCGCGGACGGCGGCCTGACCGCGCTCGGCGTGAACATCACGGACATGGCGATCGTCACGACCGTCGTCGCCTACCTCGTCTTCCGGGGCCTGGTGAAGGTGCTCCCGCGCAGCCGCCGCTCCGTCACCGTCTCGTCGTTCATCGCCGCGCTGCTCTCCGTGCCCGCGGCCGCGCTCGCCTTCACGTTCCTCTACGCCCTCGGCGGCACCACCGACGTCTCCATCGGCAAGGTCGCCACCGCCATGATCGGCGTGCACGTCCTCATCGGCATCGGCGAGGCCGCGATCACCGCGCTCACCGTCGGCGCCGTCATCGCCGTACGCCCCGACCTGGTGTACGGCGCCCGAGGCCTGACGCAGAAGCTCAAGCTCCGCGTCGGCGGCGAACTCGTCGATGCCGAACCGGCCGCCGTCCCGGTGGCCGCGCGCTCCCACCGCAAGGTGTGGATCGCCGGCCTCGTCACCTCCCTCGTCCTCGCCGGCTTCGTCAGCTTCTACGCCTCCGCGGACCCCGACGGCCTGGAGAAGGTCGCCGCCGACAAGGGCATCGACAGGAAGACCGAGGAGCACGCCACCGCCGAGTCCCCGCTCGCCGACTACGGCGTCAAGGACATCGCCGACGCCCGCCTCTCCGGCGGCCTCGCGGGCGTGATCGGCGTCGGCGCCACCGTCGTCGCGGGCTCGGCGGTCTTCTGGACGCTGCGGCGTCGTCGTACGTCCGACGCCGACCCCGCGTCGACCGCCGCGGTCACCGAGAGGGCCCTCCCGTCTCCCACCACCGCCCTCAACCGAGGCCCTTCGGGCCGCACCCCCTCCATCTGATGGGCGCGGGCCACGCCCACCGGCTCTACCGGCACGGCCACTCGCCGGTGCACACGCTGCCGCCGCACACCAAGCTGGCGGCGGTCTTCGCCTTCGTGGTCGTGGTCGTCTCCACGCCGCGCGAGGCGATGTGGGCGTTCGCGCTGTACGCGGTGCTGCTCGGTTGCGCGGCGTACGCGGCCCGCATCCCTGCGGGGTTCCTCCTCAAGCGGCTGCTCATCGAGGTGCCGTTCGTGGCGTTCGCGGTGCTCATGCCGTTCGTGGCGGAGGGCGAGCGCATCGACGTACTGGGTCTCTCGTTGAGCGTGAACGGGCTGTGGGGGGCCTGGAATGTCCTGGCCAAGGGCACCCTCGGCGTCGCGGCTTCCGTCATCCTCGCCTCCACCACCGAACTGCGGGAACTCCTGCTCGGCCTCCAGCGCCTGAAGCTGCCGCCGCTGCTCGTCCAGATCGCCTCGTTCATGATCCGGTACGGGGATGTCATCACGGACGAGATGCGCCGCATGAAGATCGCCCGCGAGTCGCGCGGCTTCGAGGCGCGGGGCGTACGCCAGTGGGGGGTCCTGGCCAAATCCGCGGGCGCGCTCTTCATCCGCTCCTACGAGCGGGGCGAGCGGGTGCATCTGGCGATGGTCAGCCGGGGGTACGCCGGTTCGATGCCGGTCATCGACGAGGTGACCGCCTCGCGCACGCAGTGGACGTACGCGCTGGCCCTTCCGTTCTCCGCACTTGTCGTATGTCTGTTGGGATGGACGCTGTGAGCACTGCCCCTTCTCCTGAGGTTCCTTCTTCTCAGGTCCCTTCCCTTGAGGTCTCCGGACTCGCCTTCGCCTACCCCGACGGGCATCAGGCGCTCTTCGGCGTCGACATGACCATCGGCCGCGGCGAGCGGGTCGCCCTGCTCGGCCCGAACGGCGCCGGCAAGACGACCCTCGTCCTGCACCTGAACGGCATCCTGACCGGCGGCGCGGGCACGGTCGCCGTGGCAGGACTGCCCGTCGGCAAGAAGCACATGGCGGAGATCAGGCGCCGGGTCGGCATCGTCTTCCAGGACCCGGACGACCAGCTGTTCATGCCGACGGTGCGGGAGGACGTGGCGTTCGGCCCCGCGGCCGCAGGGATGCGCGGCCCCGAGCTTGAAGCCCGCGTACAGAAGGCTCTTGCGCAGGTCGGCATGGCGGAGTTCGCCGACCGCCCGCCGCACCACCTCTCCTTCGGGCAGCGCAGGCGGGTGGCGGTGGCGACGGTCCTCGCGATGGAGCCGGAGATCCTGGTCCTCGACGAGCCGTCGTCGAACCTGGACCCGGCGTCGCGCCGCGAACTGGCCGACATCCTGCGGTCGTTGGACGTGACGGTCCTGATGGTGACGCACGATCTTCCGTACGCCCTCGAACTCTGCCCCCGCGCCCTCGTCCTCAGCGAAGGCGTGATCGCGGCGGACGGCCCGACGGGCGAGCTGCTCGGCGACGAGGCCCTGATGGGCGCGCACCGCCTGGAGCTGCCCTTCGGGTTCGACCCGAAGTCCGTGACGTCGTCGACCTCCGGTCCGTGACAATGGGGGCGTGACGAACCAGGCCCGCGAGGGGACCGGCGCCGCGGCGGCCGGATCGCTGCTCATCGACGACCAGCTGTGCTTCGCGCTGTACGCGGCACAGCGCGCGGTGACGTCCGCGTACCGTCCGGTCCTCGACGAGCTGGGGCTCACCTACCCCCAGTACCTGGTCATGCTGGTGCTCTGGGAGCGCGGCGAGATCCCCGTCAAGGAACTCGCCGCCGCGCTGCACCTCGACTACGGGACGGTCTCGCCGCTCCTGAAACGCCTTGAGGCGGCGGGGCTGCTGCGGCGCGAGCGGGCGGCGCACGACGAGCGCTCGGTCCTTGTGCACGTGACCGAGCAGGGCGCCGACCTGCGGTCACGGGCTACGGCCGTGCCGCAGGCGCTGCTTTCGGGGGCCGGGCTCAAGGGGGACGAAGTGGCGCGGCTGCGGGGCGAGTTGTGGCGGCTCGTGGAGCGGGCCGAGGGGGTCGCGGCGCGTCGGCCGTGAGCCGGGCGGGGTTACCCACGGTTGCTACCCCCGGGTAATAAGGGCGTTCGTGGAGTCGATAGGTTGTGCACGATGTACTTGTCCACGCTCTTTTCTCCTTCCTCCGTCTCTCTCCCCGGGTGAGGTCGAACCATGACCGACGGCACGATGACCGAAGGCACCATCGCCGACAGCCGTCCGACGAAGATCATGTACGTTGCCGAGGCCACCGCACACGGCGGCCGTGACGGCTACGTCACCAGCCAGGACGGGCAGCTCGACCTGCAGGTCGCGATGCCGCCGGCGCTCGGCGGCGACGGCCGCGGCACCAATCCCGAGCAGCTCTTCGCGGCGGGCTACAGCGCCTGCTTCCACAACGCGCTCGTCCTGGTGGGCCGCCGCGCGGGCTACGACCTGACCGGCTCCACCGTCGCCGCGAAGGTCGGCATCGGCCCCAACCGGCAGCAGGGCTACGGCCTCGCGGTCGCGCTCAACGTCTCGCTGCCGCTGGTCGACCAGGAGCTCGCGGGGCGCCTGGTGGGGGCGGCGCACCAGGTCTGCCCGTACTCGAACGCGACGCGCGGGAACATCGACGTCTCGATCGTGCTGAGCTAGCCGGAATCCGGCGGGCCGTGTCTCTGTTGCATCCACGGACGCACTAGGTGGATGAGGAGAGCGACGTGGTGATCGAGGGCACGGTGGCCGAGGGCTTCGAACCGGTGCGGGACGCCTTCGTGCGCAACTTCGCCGAGCTCGGTGAGCAGGGGGCGGCGGTCACGGTCTACCGCGACGGGCGGCCGGTCGTGGACCTCTGGGGCGGCACGAAGGACGTCGGCGGGGGCGCGGCGGGTGCCCCCTGGGAGCGGGGCACCGCGCAGATCGTCCGCTCGGCGACGAAGGGCGTCGCGGCCGCCGTCCTGCTCCTGCTCCACCAGCGCGGCGAGCTCGACCTGGACGCGCCGGCCGGGTCCTACTGGCCCGAGTTCAAGGCGCACGGCAAGGAGCGGACGCTGGTCCGGCATCTGCTGTCGCACCGGGCGGGGGTGCCGGTCCTCGACCGCCCGCTGACTCCTGCCGAGGCGGCGGATCCCGACTTCGCGGCGGACGCGGTCGCCGGGCAGGCACCGGTCTGGGAGCCGGGGGCCGACCACGGCTATCACGCGCAGACGTACAGCTGGCTGACCGGTGAGCTGGTGCGGCGGGTGACGGGGCGGTCGATCGGGGAGTGGGTGGCCTCCGAGATATCCCGGCCGCTGGGCCTCGACCTCTGGATAGGCCTCCCCGAAGGGGAAGCGGACCGGGTCGGCCGGGTCGGTCGCATCTCGCCGCCCGAGGCTCCCGGTGGTCTTCGCGTCCGCCCTCGACGGAACGTCGCCGAGGCGTACGCGGATCCGGATTCCCTCACCCAGCGGGCGTTCGGCGCGATCGACCCGTCCCCGGACGAGAACGACCCGGCGTACCGGGCGGCGGTCCTTCCCGCGTCCAATGGCATCGCCACGGCGTCGTCCCTGGCGCGCTTCTACGCCTCCCTGATCGGTGAAGTCGAGGGTGGGGAGCCGCTGTTCACTCCCTCGACGGTGGCGCTGGCGCGCGCGGAGGAGTCCGCGGGGGCGGACCGAGTCCTCGTCGTCAACACCCGCTTCGGGCTCGGCTACATGCTGCACGGCGGGGCATCGCCGCTGCTGGGTCCCGGTTCGTTCGGGCACCCCGGGCGGGGTGGCGCGCTGGGCTTCGCGGACCCGGAGTCGGGGGTTGCGTTCGGGTACGTGACGAACGGGATGAACAAGGGGGTTACGGCGGATCCTCGGGCGCAGGGGCTTGTGCGGGCCCTGCGGGGGCTGGTGTAGGGGCCAGAGACGGCGAAAGCACCGGACGGGCCGAGATGGCAGCTGCCGGGCAATCGGGTGGGCGGGCGGGAAAAGATCCGGCGCGAAGCGGCGGGCTCGAGCGGGGTCCGGGGCGGAGCCCCGGTTTCGGGAAGGGGTGGGTTTGGGGAAAGAACCCCACCCCACCCCAGCCATACTGAACCTGCACGTCAGAACATCAGCCGCTCCACCGCCGCAGCGGCCAGCACAACCCCCCGCCTCGCGAGGAGCCGCAACGCCATGGCAGAAAACCCCGCCTACCCCGTAGGCCTCCGCCTCACCGGCCGCCGCGCGGTCGTCCTCGGCGGCGGCCAGGTGGCCCAGCGCCGCCTCCCCGCCCTCATCGCGGCGGGCGCCGACGTCCTCCTCGTATCGCCGACCGCGACACCCTCCGTAGAGGCGATGGCGGACGCGGGCGAGATCACCTGGGAGCGCCGCCCCTATGCGGAGGGCGACCTCAAGGACGCCTGGTACGCCCTCATCGCGACCGGCGACACCGAGGCGAACACCGCGGCCTCCGCGGAAGCGGAAGCGCACCGCGTCTGGTGCGTACGTTCCGACGACGCCGACGCGGCCACGGCCCTGACCCCCGCCACCGGCCGCTCCGAAGGCGTCACGGTCGCCGTCCTCACCACGGACATCCACGGCCGCGACCCCCGCCGCACCGCCGCCATCCGCGACGCGGTCGTCGAGGGCCTGCGCGACGGCACGCTCGTGGCCCCCCACCACCGCACCCGCACCCCCGGCGTCGCCCTGGTCGGCGGCGGCCCCGGCGACCCGGATCTGATCACGGTCCGCGGCCGCCGTCTGCTCGCCGAGGCGGACGTGGTCATCGCCGACCGGCTCGGCCCGCGCGACCTCCTCGACGAACTGCCGCCGCACGTCGAGGTGATCGACGCCGCGAAGATCCCGTACGGCCGTTTCATGGCCCAGGAGGCCATCAACAACGCCCTGATCGAGCACGCCAAGCAGGGCAAGTCGGTCGTCCGCCTCAAGGGCGGCGACCCGTTCGTCTTCGGCCGCGGCATGGAGGAGGCCCAGGCGCTCGCCGAGGCCGGCATCCCCTGCATGGTCGTCCCCGGCATCTCCAGCTCGATCTCGGTCCCGGGCGCCGCGGGCATCCCCGTCACGCACCGCGGCGTCGCCCACGAGTTCACGGTCGTCAGCGGCCACGTGGCCCCGGACGACGAGCGCTCCCTGGTCGACTGGCCGTCCCTGGCCAAGCTGCGCGGCACCCTCGTCGTCCTGATGGGCGTGGACAAGATCGGCAGGATCGCCGAGGCGCTCACCGCGCACGGCAGGTCGCCCGAGACCCCCGTCGCCCTCATCCAGGAGGGCACGACCGCGGCCCAGCGCCGCGTGGACGCCACCCTGGCCACGGTCGCCGCCCAGGTCGCGGCGCACGAGGTGAAGCCGCCGGCGGTCATCGTCATCGGCGACGTGGTGAACGTGGGCCCCGACCACTCCGCGTGACGGTGCACAGCCCCGCGTAACCACCACGAGCCCCAACGTAACCACCGGTAACCCAACCTGCCCCCGGGCGTTGGCACCACACCCAGGACAAGGCAGTATCACCCTGTGGCTGATCTCATCACCGTTGACGACCCCGCCGACCCGCGCCTGCGCGACTACACGGGCCTGACCGACGTAGAACTGCGCCGCAAGCGCGAACCCGCCGAGGGCCTGTTCATCGCCGAGGGCGAGAAGGTGATCAGGCGCGCCAAGCAGGCGGGCTACGAGATGCGCTCGATGCTGCTCTCCGCGAAGTGGGTCGACGTCATGCGGGACGTCATCGACGAGGTCCCGGCTCCCGTGTACGCGGTCAACCCGGACCTCGCCGAGCAGGTCACCGGTTACCACGTGCACCGCGGCGCCCTCGCCTCGATGCAGCGCAAGCCGCTGCCGACCGCCGACGAACTCCTGACCACGGCCCGCCGTGTCGTGGTCATGGAGTCGGTCAACGACCACACCAACATCGGCGCGATCTTCCGCAGCGCCGCCGCCCTCGGCATGGACGCGGTCCTGCTCTCACCGGACTGCGCCGACCCGCTCTACCGCCGCTCGGTGAAGGTCTCCATGGGCGCGGTCTTCTCCGTCCCCTACGCCCGCCTCGAATCCTGGCCCAAGGGTCTGGACGGCGTACGCGAAGCGGGCTTCAACCTCCTCGCGCTCACCCCGGACGAGAAGGCGAAGACCCTGGACGAGGCGGCCCCGCACCGCATGGACCGGGTCGCGCTGATGCTGGGAGCGGAGGGCGACGGCCTCTCCACCCAGGCCCTGGTCGCCGCCGACGAATGGGTCCGCATCCCGATGGCCCACGGCGTCGACTCGCTCAACGTGGGAGCGGCCGCGGCGGTCGCCTTCTACGCCGTGGCGACGGGCCGCCCTCAGCTCTGAGAACCCGGCCCCTGGCCTTCGGCCTGCTGCACCGCACGCACATCGTGTACGCCGCTGTCGCCGAGCCCCTGCGCGGGCCCCTGGCACCCCTGCGCCGCCGCGATGCCGAGGGCCACCAGGAGCGTCACGACGACGAACACGAAGAGCCGCTGCCGCAGAAGCCGCGGATTGGCGGGCCTGCGGCCCGTGCCGGTGGTCCGTGGCCCGGATCTGCCACCGGAGCGTGTGGTGTTCCTGGACGGCGCGGGACGCGAACCGGACCGGGAGGAACCGGTACCGGCACGCGACGAACCGGTCCGTGACGCACCCGGCCGCGACGAGCTGGGCCGCGGCGGGGGAGTGCCCTGCGGATGACGCCGCTGGGTGCGCTGGTCCGCGTACTCCTCGGCGAGCCGTCCCGTGGGACTGTCCTGGTCGTGCCGGGGCGCCGGCGGCCGTACGTCGCTCAGCCCGCCCTGGGCCTCACGGGCCGCGATCTCCTTGAGCCTGAGCGACAGTTGGAGGGTGCTCGGCCGCTCCTCCGGGTCCTTGGCGAGGCAGGCCCGGATGAGCGGGGCGAGCGCGTCCGGAACCCCGCCGAGCTGCGCCTCCTCATGGACGACCCGGTAGAGCATGACCTCCGAACTGCCGTGCCCGAAGGGCGAGTCCGCCATCCCCGCGTACGCGAGCGTGGCGCCCAGGGCGAACACGTCGGTGGCGGGGGTGACGGCGGCGCCGCGCACCTGCTCGGGCGCGAGGAAGCCGGGCGACCCGACGGCCGTGCCGACGTGGGTCAGGGTCGAGGCGCCGGTCGCCCAGGCGATCCCGAAGTCAATGATCCGCGGCCCCTTCGGGGACAGCAGGATGTTCGACGGCTTGAGATCACGGTGTACGACACCGGCCTCGTGCACGGCGACAAGACCCTCGGCAAGCGCCGAACCGACCACCGCCACCTCGGCCGCGGTGAGCGGTCCCTCGGCGGCGACCTTGTCGTGCAGGGAGGGCCCGGGAACGTACTGCGTGGCGAACCACGGCCGGTCGGCGTCGAGATCGGCGGCGACGAGGCGGGCCGTACAGCCGCCCCTGATCCGGCGGGCCGCGGAGACCTCGCGCGCGAAGCGCGAGCGGAACTCCTGATCCTCCGCCAGATCGGGCCGGATCACCTTCAGGGCGACGCGCTGCCCCCGCCGGTCCGACCCCAGGTAGACGACACCCATGCCGCCGGCGCCCAGCCGCCTGTGCAGTCTGAACGAGCCGACGACACGCGGGTCCTCGCGCCGGAGCCGCATCATCGCCATGTCCATCCCCGCTGCCCGGTCCGTTGTCGAGCCACAGCTTACGTTTCCGCGGCCGGGCAGGTGCAGAGGCCGCGCCCTCGCGGCCCGACCGATTGTCAGTGCCGGGTGGGAAACTTGAAGAGTGCTCAGGGGACCGGGGAGGAACGGGCGTTGGCTCTGCCGTGCCCCCCAACCATCCATCGCTGAAGGGGGATTGATCCCGTGAAGGGTGATCGCGTGGAGATAGTCGTGGACGCCGGGGACACGACGCGGACGTACGAGGTGGTGGCGAGCCGAGCGGGCCGGCGGGTGGAGACGGCGGTCCGCAGAGGGGTGGTCGAAGTGAGCGAAGTCACCCGCAGCGGCTCCGTCGTGCGGACGGCACGGTTCATGGCGACGCGGGTGCTCGCCCTCGTCGAGCAGCCCGTCCCGCGGGAGGACACATCCGAGCAGGCCGCCCGCCCCCTCCGGGAAGACCCTGAGACCTAGGACCCCGTCTCCACCCATGGGAGTACATGAGGGGCGATCGGTCATCCTCCGGGAGGCCCGGCAATCGGTACGAGGGCATGACGCCCAGGACGCTCCGCGCACCTAAATTTGAAGTCAAGCGGCGGGTGCAGCACTCGTCCCCCGAGGTCAGACACCCGCCGCTGCCAAGTTCATACAGACTCGGTCAGGAGAGGAACCATGGCGGACACGGCATCGCGGACGATGATCCGCACGCAGGGACGTAAGGCATTCGCCACGTTCGGCGTCCGCCCGTCCGGCACGCGCCATCCCTTGGTGGCGACGGCCATGGTTCTTCCCTTGGCGGCCCTGCTCGTAGTCGTCTTCGGCGGCTGGGAAGCGGTGGTCACACAGGCGTCGTCCGTGGGCGTGATGCTGGGGCGCTGAGCGGCGCCCCGGGCCCGGATGAGCGGTCCGGGCGGGGACATCCGGCCAGGAAACCCCGTGGGGACGGGGGTGCGGCGGACGGCAATGAGAAATGCCCGCGCAGCTGGGGAGCTGCGCGGGCACTTCTTTGCGCGGGGCTCCGCCGGGCTCCTTGGGCGCCGTTGATCACCGGCTCCGCCGAGTTCGTCCTCAAACGCCGGACGGGCTGGAAATCCAGCCCGCGTACGCTCACGGGCAGCACCGATCGATGTATGCCGGGGGACCCGTGACCGCCTTGCTGCCCGCGCTGACCGCCAAGGTCCGCCACACAGCTCACCGCACCACCTGCGCCTGCGGATCCGAGGCCGTCCTCGCCGACCGCGACGACGCAACCGTCATCCGGCACGGCAACATCGTCGCCAAGGCCCACGCCCCCGAAACGGACGCCACAGAGCTGGCGGCCCGCCTCAAGGTCGCCGCCGCCCTCCACGGCACGCTCCTCCCGCCGCTCGGCGAGACGGCGACCCAGCTCCACGGCCGCCTGGTCACCCTCTGGGAGGCCGGTACCCCCGTGGACCGCGACAACCCCGACGCCGCCCCCTGGGAAGCCGCCGCCACCCTCCTCGCCGGCCTGCACAAGGTGCCCGCCGCCAGGCTCCCGCACTCGCTCCCGGACATGCGCGGCCCGGCGAAGGCCGCCCGCGCCATGGCCCGCATGCGCGCCGCGGGCCCGCACCCCGCCGCCGCCCCCGTCGAGCGCGCCTGGGCCACCCTCCCGGCCTGGGCCAGGGCCGAGGCCCCCGCGCCGTCCCGCAAGCACCTGTGCCACGGAGATCTGCACCTGGGCCAGCTGGTCCGCGTGCCCGAAGGGCAGTGGCTGCTGATCGACGTGGACGACCTCGGCCTGGGGGAGCCGGCCTGGGACCTGGCCCGCCCCGCCGCCTGGTACGCCTGCGGCCTCCTCGGCCCCGATGAGTGGACCCGCTTCCTGACCGCCTACCAAGGCGCCGCCGGGCCCGCGATCCCGGCGGCGGGCGCCGACCCCTGGCCCGCCCTGGACGTCCCGGCCCGCGCCCTCACCGCGCAGACCGCGGCCCTGGCCGTCGCGAAGTCCGTCGCCGAGGAGCGGCCCCTCGACGAGATCGAGCAGGCGGTCGTCGACGCCTGTGATCGAATGGCCGCCCTCCCGCCGGAGTTGGCTCCCACCTCCACGAAGTAGGGTGCAACGCACCGAAGCCGGGCAGAGATCCGGCGAAGCAGTCACGACCGGCGAGGAGTTGAGCCGACCATGCAGTGTCCCAAGTGCCATGCACCGATGCACACGTACAACCGCAATGGCGTCCAGATCGAGCAGTGCAGCGGTTGCCGCGGGATATTCCTCGACTACGGCGAGCTCGAGGCCCTGAGCCGGGTCGAGTCTCAGTGGGGCGGCCAGCAGGCCCCGCCCCCGCCGCCCGCCCCGCAGGCGTACCCGGCCGCTCCCGCCCCGCAGTGGGGCGTTCCGCAGCACGGCGGCCAGCACGGCGGCCACGGTGGGCACTACGGCCACAACAAGCGCCACAAGAGCTTCGGGCACATGCTCTTCTCCTCCTGACCGAGGAACGACGAAGCCCCCCGGCCGGGGGTAGGGCGGGGGGGTGGGTGGGGTTGTGGGGGGGAAAGGGGTTTTAAACCTGTGCCCGTGTGTGTTAGA
>NZ_JBHYIG010000018.1:0-57663 GCF_042740015.1 Streptomyces sp. NPDC059037 | reverse complement strand
TCGTGGGCTGGGAGTTGTGTATAAGAGACAGCCCCCGGGCCCGTCGTTTCCAGGCAGCGCGGCCTGGATCCCTAGCGTGCCCAGTGACCGATCGGCCCCGCCTTCGTTCCCCCGTACGGGGGAGGCAAACTGATCTGAACCGAGGTGTACGTGATGGTGGCCCCGCCGGACAACGACGTGCTGTGGGCACGCGCTCTACACGTCACACACAACGGCTCGCCCGCGCTCACCGGCGTATCGATCGGTGTCCGCGAGGGCGAGATCCTCGCCGTCAGCGGCCCGCGCGGCAGCGGCAAAACGACTCTCCTGCGCTGCCTCTCCGGCCAGCTCCTGCCCGAGCGGGGCGAGGTCTGGTTCAACAGCACGCCGGTGCACACGATGGGCCCCGTGGTCCGCGAGCGACTGCGCCGCGACCGCTTCGGCTGGATCGACCCGGAGCCGCACCTGGTGCCCGAGCTCACCGCCTGGGAGAACGTCGCGCTGCCGCTGATGCTGCGCGGCACGTCGAACCGCGGCTCCCGGACCGTCGCCCAGGAGTGGATGGAACGCCTCGACATCGGCGACTGCACCCGCAAGCGTCCGCACGCCCTGCTCCAGTCCCAGCGCCAGCGCGTCGTCATCGCCCGCGCCCTGGTCACCATGCCGTCGGTGATCTTCGCCGACGAGCCGACCGCGCCCCTGCACCGCGCCGACCGCGCACACGTCCTTCGTACGCTGACGACCGCGGCCCGCTCGCACGGCATCACGGTGGTCCTTGCCACGCACGACGCGGAGGTCGCGGCCCTCGCCGACCGCACGGTCCCGCTGCTGGACGGGCGGCGCGTGAACACGGTGCATCTGCCGGACGCGGCGGGTGATGCCGCCCCGGCCACCAGGGCGGACGCGGACGCCGGCGAGGGCTCGGGTGAGGGCTCCGTCGCGGGCGACGCCGACGCGGAAGGCCGGGCCGCGTGCTCGCTCTCCGTCTAGCCCGCGGCGCCCGTCCCCTGGTCCAGCTGCGCCGCCTGCTCGTCGCCGCCGCTTCGGCGGGCACCGGCTTCCTGCTGCTGTGCACGCTGGGGTACGCGATGGGCCACCCGGAAGCGTCCGGCGGGGCCGCCCTCCGGCTCGCCTGGTGCGTGGCGCCGATCGCCGCCACCGTGTACTTCGCCGTCACCGTCGCCCGCACCGATCCGGCGACGCGGCCGCGCTCCGGACTCTCCGCCGTGGGGCTCGGCCCGGCCCGGCTCACGGTGCTCGCCGCGATCTCCACGGCCGTGGCCTGCTCGCTCGGCTCGATGGTGGCGCTGCTGTTCTTCCTGCACCTGCGGGGCGATCTGACGGGGCTCCCGTTCGACGGCGCGGCGGCCGAACTGCTCGCCGCCGACACACCGTTGCCGCTCGCCGCCGCCCTGACCCTGCTCACCCTGGTGCCGCTGACCGCCTCGGTGGCCAGCGCCCTCGTGCTCCGGCCGCGCCCCGCGAAGCCCGGCGCCGAGCGGGAGCAGGACGACCCGGAACGGCCGGACGCCCCCGCTGCCGCGCCGAGCGGGCTGCCCTGGGGTGTCTCGCTGCTCGCCGCGGGTCTCGCCGTCGAGACGTACGCGAGCCGGGCGGGCGGGGACTCGGGCCTCGCCATGCCGGGCGGCCTCACCGGCGGCTCCGGGGGTGTGCTCGCCGGATGGGGGCTCACGGCGCTCGGCCTTGCGGTCGCGGGCCCCGGCCTCACCTACCTCTGCGGACGGATCCTGCAGTCGGTACGGCCCGGCGCGATGCGGCTGCTCGCGGGGCGCGCGCTCCAGGAGGAGGCCCGGCGGATCGGCCGGCCGCTCGGGGTGCTGTGCGCGGTGGCGTCGGGCGGGTACGCGGCGCTCATGCTGCACTCCGGCAACGGCCCCGGCATCGGTCCGCTGACCACGCTCGGCTCGCTGCTCGTCGTGGGCTGCGCGGTCCTCACCCTGGCCACGGCCGCGATCGAGGCGAAGAACGCGCGCTCGGACACGACGGCCGCGCTGCTGCAGCTGGGGGCGCCGGTGACGATGCTGCGCGGCTCGGCGGCGCTGCGCGCGGGCGCCCTCGCGGCCGTGTTCGGCCCGCTGACGTGGTTGGTGGCGGAGCTGGCGGCACTGCCTCTCGTCTGAGGCCGCCGCTCGTCCGGGCCCGGAGAAAAAAGTTCGCGCCCTCCGATGAGTTCCGCGTCGAACGGACGTCTACCCCTCCGTACGGCACACGACGCACCAACCACACAGAGCTCAACGGGAGAGACACTCATGTACCAGCAGATGATCTTCGTCAACCTCGCCGTGAACGACGTCGACAGCACGAAGAAGTTCTTCACGGAGCTCGGCTACACGATCAACCCGCAGTTCACCACGGACGACTGCGCCTGCGTCGTGATCAGCGACACCATCGTCGCGATGATGCTCGGCAAGAAGCGCTACCAGGACTTCACGGACAAGCAGATCGCGGACTCGAAGAGCACGAGCGAGGCGCTGCTCTGTCTGAGCGCCGAGAGCCGCGAGAAGGTCGACGAGCTGGTCGACAAGGCCGTGGCGGCCGGCGCCATCGAGGGCCGTACGCAGGACTACGGCATGATGTACGGCCGCAGCTTCGACGACCTGGACGGCCACACGTGGGAGATCATGTGGATGGACCCAACCGCCGTCGAGGGCTGAGCGCGACGGCCCGGCGGTGCCTGCTTAGCATGGGCGGATGCAGTCGACTCCCGAACCCGCATCCGCCCACGCGTCAGCGCCCGCCCAACTCCCGGGCGGTGACCGTGAGATCGAGACCCTCGCCGAGTTCGACGAGGTCGCCGCGCGGGGCTCGCTGGCGGGAGTCCGCGTCCAGGGCATAGATCTGACGGAGCGTACGCAGGCGCTGCGGTCCTGCGACGCCAAGGGCGCCGTCTTCCTCGGCTGCCCGATGGAAGAGGGCGCGGCCGACGCGGTGCGGGCCGCGGGGGCGCTGGTGTTCCCGCCGGTGCCGGGTCTGCCGTTCGACCCGTACCGAGGCCTTCTCTACACACCCGACGAGTTGTTCGCCGGGCTCGCCGAGGGCGGGTACGACGCGACGCCGGACGCCCGCGCGTACACCTGGTTCCAGGAGACCAAGGCGGACGGGGACATCTTCTCCTCGATGCTCCGCGCGATCCACGACGACGCGATCTCCGACGCCCTCGACGAACTGCTCGTCGGCGCACGGGTGGTGGGCGTCATGGGCGGCCACGCGATGGCTCGTGGCACGGACGCGTACGAGGGTGCGGCGCGGCTCGGCCGTTCGCTCGCCCGCGCGGGTTTCGTGGTCGCGACGGGCGGCGGCCCGGGTGCCATGGAGGCGGCGAACCTGGGTGCGTACGCGTCGGTGTTCCGCGACGAGATGCTGGACGAGGCGCTCGAACTCCTCTCCAAGGCACCGTCGTTCATGCCGTCGATCACCGAGTGGGCGCGGGCGGCCTTCGACGTCCGCGAGCGCTGGCCGGACGGCGGCGCCTCGGTGGGCATCCCCACCTGGTTCTACGGCCACGAGCCGCCGAACGCCTTCGCCACCCACCTGGCCAAGTACTTCGCCAACGCCACCCGGGAGGACGGCCTGCTCGCCCGTTCGAACGCGGGCGTCGTCTTCCTGCCCGGCGCGGCGGGCACGGTCCAGGAGATCTTCGACGCGGCGACCCCCAACTACTACGAGTCCCGGGGCGAGCCGGCCCCGATGGTCCTGGTCAACCGCACGCACTGGACACAGACACTCCCGGCCTGGCCCCTGCTGCAGGCGCTGGCACAGGGCCGCTCGATGGAGCCGACGATCGCCTTGGTGGACGGGGTGGATGAGGTCCCGGACGCGCTGTCATCCCTCCCGCCCGGCGAACCTTCCAGCTGATCCGGCGGGCCTTCCAGCTGATCCGGCGGGCCTTCCAGCTGATCCGGTGAACCTTCCGTCCGATCCGGCGGGCCTTCCAACCGATCCGGCGAACCTTCCAACCCGCCCGCCGAACCTTCCAGCCCGTCCGGCGTTTGAGGACGAACTCGCCGAAGGCGGTGATCTACGGCCACCTCGTGGCCGGCGCAGCCGGAAGTGATTCGGGTAGGGGCGGGGTTGGGGAAGGAGAATCACCCGAACGAGGCCCGCTCCAGCCAGAACTCCAGCAACTCCCGCTCCCCCAGCACCTCCACAGTGCCGCCATCCAGCGACCGCCGCCGATAGAAGGCCAACAACACCTCGGTAAGCGGCCCCCGCAGAGCAACGGTCGCCTTCTCATGCCCCCGCCGCCAGCTGAACCCGTCCTCACCGAACTCAATGACCCACTCGGCATTCAGCCCCGCCGGCGCATCAGTCGCGTGCAGATGGATGCTGCGCCCCGCACCCCGCAGCTCAGCAGCGCTGTCATCCGGCTGGGACCGCTGCACGTACTGCACGATCTCCAGCCACTCGTCGATCGCATCGGCAGCGACATCAGCCGCGACCTCATACGGAACCCCCGCGGCGATCGCCGCGTCCGCCCGGTGAATAGCAACTTCATGCGTCATCCGCCGCGCCCAGAACCCGGCGTTCCGCGGCTCGGCCCAGGTCCACACCGGGGTATCGGCGCTCACGGCGGGCAGCGTCTTCAAGGCCAGCTCGGCGGTCTCGGCCAACCAGGCATCGAGGGCGGCGGGGTCGTCGCCCTCAGGACCACGGATGCCCGGGACCTTCTCCTCCGGGATGTCGTCTGTGGCCCGGGTGGCGACCAGCTGTTCGGCCCAGCGCACGGCACCGCCGATGTGGCGGGCGAGGTACCCCAGGGACCACTCAGGGCAGGTCGGCACCGTGGCCGCAAGGTCGGCTCCGGCCAGGGTGGCCCGCAACTGGCCCAGCTGACCCGCGATTTCGGCGCAGTGGCGGTCGTAATCCAAAGACGTCATGAGGCGCACCCTAGATCGGCCGCGCCGCCCGGGCACCCGAGTTTCGCCCCATCCCCGCAGGCCACCTCAGCCCAGAACCACGACATCCCCCACGTCAAAGACGACCCCCACCGTCTCTCCCACCCCAGGCGCATCCCGCAGCGCACAGGCCGCCTCAAGCCTCGGCCCCGCCCCGGGCTCCAGGTGTACGGCGACATGCGTGCCCCGGAAGGTCCGCGCCGTCACCATGCAGGGCAGCCCCTCGTCGGCGGGCACGAGCCGCACCCCGGCGGGCCGCACCAGGAGCCGGCAGCGGCCGTCCCGTACACCCGGAGGCACCGGGATCTTGCCCCAGGCGGTGTCCGCCACGTCACCGGCCACCGTCGCGTCGACGACGTTGTCGAAGCCGAGGAACCGCGCGACGAACTCGTCCGCCGGGTTCCGCCACACCTCAAGTGGCGTACCGGACTGGGCGATCCGCCCCTCGCGCATCACGACGACCCGGTCCGCGAGCGCGAACGCCTCGCCCTGGTCGTGCGTGACCGCGAGCACCGTCGTACCCAACTCGTCGAAGAGTTCCCGCAGTTCGACCACGAGCCGTTCCCGCAGCGAACGGTCGAGCTGCCCGAGCGGCTCGTCCAGCATGAGCAGCCGGGGCCTCGGCGCAAGCGCACGCGCGAGGGCGACGCGCTGCTGCTCGCCGCCGGAGAGCGCGGCGACGGCCCGCCGCTGCGCACCCGGAAGCCCCACGAGGTCGAGCAACTCGGCCACCCGGTGGGCCTGTTCGCCCCGCGCCACGCCGTGCATCCGCAGCCCGAAGGCGACATTGCCCGCCACGTCGCGCTGCGGGAAGAGCTGATGGTCCTGGAACATCAGGCCGACGCCCCGCTTGTGCGCGGGCACCCCCCGCTGGTCCCGGCCGTCGAGCAGCACCTGCCCGCCGTCCAGCTCCTGCAGCCCCGCGACCGCCCGCAGCAGCGTCGACTTGCCGCTGCCGCTCGGCCCGAGGACGCACACGATCTCGTGCTCGGCGACCTCTAGGTCGACGCGGTCGAGCACGGCCCGCGCCCCGAACCGCACCGTCGCGTCCGCCAGCGTCAGCAGCCCCACGCCCGCACCCGCTCCCGTGGCCACACCCATCAGAACTCCCCAGTCGTGCGGTCGGTACGGAGCCGTTCGAGCAGCAGCAGCGACACCGCGCACACCACCATCAAGATCGTCGAAAGGGCCATCGCCTGCCCGTAGTTGAGCTCCCCGGCCCGCCCGAGGAGCCGGGCCACGGCGACCGGCAGCGTCGGATTGTCCGGCCGCGCGATGAACACGGTCGCGCCGAACTCGCCCAGGGACACCGCGAAGGCGAACCCGGCCGCGATCAGCAGCGCCCGCCGCACCATCGGCAGGTCGACCTCGCGCCACGCCCGCAGCGGCGACGCCCCGAGCACGGCCGCCGCCTCGCGCAGCCGTCCGTCGACCGCGCGCAGGACGGGAAGCATGGTGCGTACGACGAAGGGCACGCCGACCAGGGCCTGCGCCAGCGGCACCAGGATCCAGGTGGAGCGCAGGTCGAGCGGCGGCTCGTCCAGCGTGATCAGGAACCCGAAGCCGACCGTCACCGCGGACACCCCGAGCGGCAGCATGAGCAGCGCGTCGAAGCCGCGCACCAGGCGACCGGCCTTCCGGGTGAGCGCCGCCGCGGCGAGACCGCCGATCACCAGGGCGATGGCGGTGGCGGCGAGCGCGTACTGGAGGGAATTCCAGACCGCGTCGATCGGCGGGACCAGGAAGGCGCCGCCCTCCGCCGATGTCAGCTCCTGGTAGTAGGTGAAGCCATAGCCGTCGGGGCCGCTCAGCGACCGCTCGATCAGCACGCCGAGCGGCAGCAGGATCAGCACGGCGATCGTCAGCATGACCCCGCCGAGCAGCGCCCACTGCCCCACGCCGCGCGGCCGCCGGGCGACCGTCGAGGCGTCGACCAGCTTCAGGGCGGTCTCCCGCCTGCGCACGGTCCACGCGTGCACGGCGAGGATCAGACCGACCGCCACGAACTGCACGATCGTCAGGACGGCGGCCGTCGACAGGTCGAGGAGCTGGGCGGTCTGCCGGTAGATCTCGACTTCGAGCGTCGAGTACGCGGGTCCGCCGAGGATCTGTACGACGCCGAAGGAGGTGAAGGTGAACAGGAAGACCATCAGCGCGGCCGCCGCGACCGCGGGGCCGAGCGCGGGCAGCGTCACCGTCCGCCAGGCCCTCCAGCGCGAGGCGCCGAGCATCCGCGCGGCCTCCTCCTGGCGCGGATCGAGCTGCGACCAGAGCCCGCCGACGGTCCGTACGACGACGGCGTAATTGAAGAAGACGTGCGCGAGCAGAATCGCCCACACCGTCGTGTCGAGCCGCAGGCCCCACATCTCGTCGAACAGCCCCCCGCGCCCGACCAGGGCGAGGAACGCGGTCCCGACGACGACCGTCGGCAGCACGAACGGCACGGTGACGGCGGCCCGGAGCACCTGCTTGCCCCTGAACTCGAAGCGCGCGAAGACATACGCGCCGGGGAGCGCGATCAGCAGCGTGAGCGCGGTCGACGCGAGCGCCTGCCAGGTGGTGAACCACAGCACGTGCCGCACGTCGGACTGCCCGATGACCTCCGCGATCCGCCCGAACTGCCACTGCCCGTCCACCTTCAGGCCGCGCGCGACGATCGCGGCGACCGGATAGGCGAAGAAGACCGCGAAGAACGCGACGGGCACGGCCATGAGACCGAGCCGCGCCGCGCTCCCGCGCGTGAACCCCTTACGAGCGGGGGCCTTTACTTCAGTACGAGCGAGGTCCACGACTTGACCCACTGATCACGGTTGTCGGCGATCTTCTTCGGGGCCATGGTCTCCGGCTCGTCGACCTTCACGCCGTGCTTGACGAACAGCTCGGGCAGCTCGACGCCCTCCCGCACCGGGTTCACGAACATGTTCAGCGGCATGTCCTGCTGGAACTCGGTACTGATCAGGAAGTCGAGCAGCGCCTTGCCGCCCTTCTCGTTCTTGGCGTTGCCGAGCAGACCCGCGTACTCGACCTGCCGGAAGCAGGTGCCGGTCGCGACGCCGGTCGGCGCCTCCTTGGGCTGCGGCTTCGCGTAGAGCACCTCGACGGGCGGCGACGAGGCGTAGGAGACGACGAGCGGCCGGTCGCCCTTGGCCTTCTTGCCGCCCGTGGAGCCGGAGAACTCCTCGCTGTAGGCCTGCTCCCAGCCGTCGACGACCTTGACGCCGTTGGCCTTGAGCTTCTTCCAGTAGCCCTGCCAGCCGTCGTCGCCGTACTGGGCGGCGGTGCCGAGCAGGAAGCCGAGCCCGGGCGACGAGGTCGACGCGTTCTCGGTCACGAGGAGGTTCTTGTAGGCAGGCTTGACCAGATCGTCGAAGGACTTCGGCGGCGCCAGCTTCTTGTCGGCGAAGTACTTCTTGTCGTAGTTGACGCAGATGTCGCCGCTGTCGACGGGCGTCACCCGGTGCTTGTCCTGATCGACGCGGAACTGCGAGGCGATCCGGTCCGAGCCCTTGGCCTCGTACGACTGGAAGAGGCCGTTGTCGAGCGCCCGCGACAGCAGCGTGTTGTCGACGCCGAAGAAGACATCGCCCTGCGGGTTGTCCTTGGAGAGGATCGCCTTGTTCACGGCGGCGCCCGCGTCTCCGTCCTTGAGGACGTTGACCTTGTAGCCGGACCGCTTCTCGAACTCCTTCAGTACGTCCTTGGAGACGCTGAAGGAGTCATGGCTGACCAGCGTGACGCTCTTGGAGTCTGCGGCGTTGTCGCCGCTGCCGTCGGAGCTGCCGCAAGCGGAGAGCGCGACGAGCCCGAGGGTCACCGCGACCGCGGTGACCGTGACCTTCTTGGTGGTGCTCACTGAATTCAATCCTCCTGGGGGTGACCAGGAAGAGACGCGGCCCTGCCCACGGACCGGAAGGGTCCGCGGGCAGGGCGCAACAGCTTGAGTGATGTCCGAACTTCCTACCCGGAATGACCCGGGCAAGGTTCAGAGGGTCTGCGGCCAACCTGTCCTTGGCTGCCGCACTCTCAGCGCTGTGGCGCTCCCCTGTCGGAATATGAAGATGTGTTCCGGCTGTGAAGTTGTGTTTCGGCCAGCCTAACGCTCCGCCGCGGCGAGCTGACCGCACGCCCCGTCGATCTCCTGGCCACGGGTGTCACGAACCGTGACAGGCACCCCATGGGCGGCGATGGCGTCCACGAAGGCCTTCTCGTCCTCCGGCCGCGATGCCGTCCACTTCGAGCCCGGCGTCGGGTTCAGCGGGATCAGGTTCACGTGCACGGGCTTGTTCTTGAGCAGCCGCCCGAGCCGGTCACCGCGCCACGCGTGGTCGTTGATGTCCCTGATCAGCGCGTACTCGATGGAAAGCCGGCGCCCGGACTTGGCCGCGTACTCCCAGCCGGCATCCAGCACCTCCCGCACGTTCCACCGCGTATTGACGGGTACGAGGGTGTCGCGCAGCTCGTCGTCGGGCGCGTGCAGGGAGATCGCGAGGCGGCACTTGAAGCCCTCGTCGGCGAACCGGTGGATGGCGGGCACGAGCCCGACGGTCGACACGGTGATGCCGCGCTGCGAGAGCCCGACACCGTCCGGCTCGGGATCGGTCAGCCTGCGGATCGCCCCGATCACCCGGTTGTAGTTGGCGAGCGGCTCGCCCATCCCCATGAAGACGATGTTGCTCAGCCGCGCGGGCCCACCGGGGATCTCCCCATCCCTCAGCGCACGCATCCCGTCCACGATCTGGTGCACGATCTCGGCGGTCGACAGATTCCGGTCGAGACCGGCCTGCCCCGTCGCACAGAACGGGCAGTTCATCCCGCATCCGGCCTGCGACGAGATGCACATCGTCACCCGGTCCGGATAGCGCATGAGCACGGACTCGACGAGCGTCCCGTCGAAGAGCCGCCACAGCGTCTTACGGGTGGTGTCGTCGTCACAGCTGATGTGCCGCACCACGGACATCAACTCGGGAAGCAGCGCCTCCTGGAGCTTGCCGCGGGACCCGGCGGGAATGTCGGTCCACTGCTCCGGATCGTGCGCGTACCGCGCGAAGTAGTGCTGCGAGAGCTGCTTGGCGCGAAACGGTTTCTCGCCGGCGGCGGCGACGGCTTCCTTGCGCTCGGCGGGCGTGAGGTCGGCGAGATGCCGCGGCGGCTTCTTGGCTCCGCGGGGCGCGACGAAGGTGAGTTCTCCGGGTACAGGCATGGTGAATCCAGTGTCTCAGACGGTTGAAGCCTGGCCAGGTCACCGCCTACGGGTGGGGGCCGTCGTTGGTCGTCATTGGTCGCTGTAGGCCCCCCTTGGACGGCCCACAGACGGCCCGGCGGATCCCCGGCTGACCTGCGACAAGGGATCCAGCCGCTTCGGGCCGAGCCCCGCCGTTTGTCCTGCAGGCCAACCTCGGGCACGCGCCACCGACATTTTTGACCAGGAC
Source organism: Streptomyces sp. NPDC059037 (assembly GCF_042740015.1). Taxonomy (NCBI): domain Bacteria; kingdom Bacillati; phylum Actinomycetota; class Actinomycetes; order Kitasatosporales; family Streptomycetaceae; genus Streptomyces; species Streptomyces sp. NPDC059037. Next base: position 47,339 of record NZ_JBHYIG010000018.1, on the reverse strand, counting down.
AGCGAGGCGCGTGGCCCCGGCTAAAGGGTGCAGACCACTCCCGGCTACTTAGGATCGTGCCTAGCGGCTCTGCCTGACGGGCCCCACGCACATAGGTCCTCTGGGTTGGACTGAAACGACCTTGTCTAGTCCGTTATCTACGAAAGTCGTGCGGCTACGTGCTGCCAGGCGGATACTGCATTTATGCCTCGACGCCATAGATTCTCGGGACTCGCTTATTTTCCGTGGCCCATCCCGGTGGGTGCATCCGCTTTGGGCCTGATCGAGCGGGTGAATATCGGAGGCCACATAGTGACGTTGAAATTTCCTTCTCTTGATGAGAACAGTTCACTGAACGTATCAGTAGATTACCGCGGGGCGCCCCTGCCTAAGCAGATCGCGGAGGCATCCAAAGGAAGGTGGGGATACCGAAGCTCGAATGAGCTCTTCTACGTGGCTCAGGCATCTGCGTCCGTCCTGCTACACCGACAGGAGCAGATGGCTACCTCTTCAGAGTTCAATGCATTGCGTGAGGGGTATTTGGGCTGGTTCAGAATCATGCAAGAGTGGGCATCGGCCTGGAGCCGGGAACCGTTGGGTAATTTCGACAACTCACATGAAGCAGCACTGCATATCCCTACTAAGGGTGGGTACCTGACTGGAAGCCCGGTTCAGATGCGAACGGTATTCGTCGGTGCACGCCCCCTAAGTCGATCCGAGTTGCTTCGAGTACTTCAGCATGCCTCACGTGGAGAGAAGTTTCCGATCGAACACCGAATGTTGCTGTCTGCCAATGATGCACAGTTCGGTGGCGATCTACGCAGAGCGGTCATTGATTCCGCCACAGCCGCAGAGGTAGCTCTCGGGTCCTTTATAGCCGACTATCTTAGGAGCAAGGGGTGCGCTGGAAAATTTGTTGATCAAGTGATCGTAGATGTCAACGGAATCGCGAACTTGCACAGGCTGTGTACCCATTTGGGCGGAGAACCGAAGGTTTCCCGGAGTAAGGTCATAAATGAGCTTGCTAACGTCAGGAACAGCGCTGCACATGGGGGAGTTTCCCCCACACCAGAACAAGCTACTAATGCGCGCAAGCATGCTCAAGCAATCGTTCACGCGCTTAGGCCATTGCCTCGTTAATGACAGTAGCCTGGCAAATGCCCTGACGGTAGCGCAGGGCGCTAGGATTTGGGCTGTGCTGGCAGAGCTTTACTGAGGGCACTTTCGACTGTGGACCGCGCGGAGGTCGAGCCTGGGATCAACGTCAATGCAGCCGTAGCGAAAAGGAAGACTCGGACCGAAGCGGCAGCATCACCGGCTCCGGGTAGAAGTGGTATCGCAATGGCGAAAACCACCATGACAGCAGCGGGACCGCAATACCGAATCGCGCGAGAAAGCCGAGAGGATCGCGTCGATTCTGGGGCATTTTCCACGAGACGATTCATGTCGCCCTCGTATGCAGCCATGAACCCGAAAATCACAGACTCGCAAATCCGCTCAAAATCCTCCTCGCTATGCACCTTGCCCAGCGCTCGCGCATGCTCCCTCAGGAGATCAGCGACGAGGCGGTGAGGTTGCATCACTTCTCTCCTCAGCTTCCTTTCACTCCATCGAGTATATTTTCTTGGAATGGAATTAAATTCTATGCCGGAGGCGATTTTCCGAACCTCAGACCGAACCATTCGTCGAATCTTAGTTAACGTATACTCTCCGGACTTGAGAGCTGTGCAAAGGAGGCCAGAGAGATAGAACAACCCCCGCACCATCTCATCGGACTCATTTCCACGCTCGCTGGCTTCACGATCAATCAGGTAACTCTCAATACCGTAGGCAGCGCGACTGGCCACATAGCCCAGAAGTAGGGCTGCCCCGGTCAGGGTCGCCCAACCCGCCGTCCATCCGGTGACGCTTCGGCTGATTGTGGATGCGAAGGCAAGCAGAGAATAGGTAATATTAATAAGTAGGAAGAAGTGGAATTTCGAGACATATGACACAGTGTTGTATATTTGATCGTCTCGACTTGGATCCATCACCTGCTTGATCGATCTGATTAACGGCATTCTGCGGTGAAATGCGAAGCCCAGATACGTAACCCCCAAGGCGAGAGTGAATCGAATTGATATCGGCTCCTCGAAACCTCTATCCGATAGCGTTGCACCAGCTTCTTTGCCCACTAAAATACCCGAACTTGTAAAATAAGTGGCAACTACGGCACCTGCGAGAACGGCACAGACCGCAAAGAAAACGTGCAGCCTCTCCCATCTTCGAGACTTAAGAAGATTCGGCAGCGAGCGCTCAACCACGGAGATTACAGCTTCCCGGATTTCATTGTGTCTGTGCAGAGGAATTCGCTCCCCTATCCACCAAAGGTAGTTCCAGACCTCCGCGCGAATTGCGTAGGATCGCTCGATTGATTGCCGGTTCGGATCGTCGAGGCCACGTCGAACGGTACTCAACCCCTCGTATCGTTTACAGACATGCTGACGTAGGGAAAATCCTATCGAATGGGGCAGATACGAATCATCCTCAAGGTTTCAGGCCCTGGTAGCGTCTGGCAGCAGGCGGCTTGCAAAACCCTCGACGCGCAGACACTCATAGGCCGTCTCCACGCTTTGCGGAACTTGCTGCTTGATCAGAACCCCCTGCCCGGGGTAGACCATGAGCCGCTGTTGCGCCCCCACAAGCATGTCGACAACGCGTCGCGCATCCTGAATCGAGTCGACGTACTCCGCGAACGTCATAGCTGCTGACGCGCTCACCCACGTCACGCCCTGCCAGACCTTGCACGCCGTGGCGTACGACCGACGCTCTTCATACGGCTTGCGGACCAGTAGCGCAGATCCAACGGGCACCCCGCGCTCTTCTAGCAAGGCCCGCGACAGCGCGGTGTTCTCGCCTTGTGTTCCGCGCCCGCGGCTCAACGAGGATCGCGTCCGCCGGCACTCCAAGCTCCAACGCCCTCTCGCGGTAGTGCTCGGCCTCGCCCTTAGGCATGACCTCCCGTGTCGTACGGCTGGCGGCTCCGGTGAAGACAATCAGCGGGGCCAGGCCACGGTGGTACAGGTCAGCCGTGACGTCAGCTACGCCGAGATCGTGACTGCCGAGCCCGATCGCCACCGAGCATCGCCGGGGTTCGTAGCCCATCAGCTGGAAGTCCCAAGTTCCTGCGCATCGGCCCACGCCTGTACGGAGATCATGCCTTGTCGCCTTCTTCCTGCGCCGAGTCGAGCACCTTGAAGTCGTAGGACCACGCGAAGCGCGTGGCCGCATGAACGCCGAGGGCGAACTCCACCACCGTTTCACCTGCGGTGCAGGTCATGCCATGCGGCTCGACGATCCATTCCGTGGCCGGGAGTTGAACCGCGACACCTTCGTCCCGAGTAGCGTGCGGAGAGGTGACTGACCAGGGCCTTTGCATATCTGCGCTGGTCAGAGCTTTGGTGTGCGTTGGTCAGCGTTGCCGCCGCGCGGCACGGTTTCCTTGATCCACTCCCCACCCACTCCCCGGGCAGTAGGCCCTTGGCGCACGGCTCGCTAACGCTGCCCCATCCGCAGGGATGGTGAGGGGCCAAAGGCGGGTCTCAGGCGAGCCGGTACATCCGGGCGCTGGCGTCGGCACGGGCGATGACCCCGAGCGATTCGAGGCGCTTCAGCTGGTAGTGCACGGCTGACTTGCTCGCAAGCCCCACCTTGGCGCCGATCTCTTCGAGGGTGGGGCACTCCCCAGTCTCGGCTATCGCATCCCTGATGCAGTGAAGGATTTGCGCCTGGCGCTCGGTGAGACTCACCGTCCAGTCCCATCCGAGCGGGCACGCTGTCGTAGCTCGGCGCGCTCAGCAGGGCTGAGCGGATACCGCGCCAGAGCCATGGAAAGCGCGAGCAATCGGCGGCGCAGTGCAGTGCGGCCCGGCTGTTGAGCAAGCTGCGCGTAGGTCGCGCTCCATTCCCGCTGCGTACGGACTAGGTCATCGGGAAGTGAGGGGTTCATCATGCGACTAGATCACATGTTCGATTTTTTGGACAAGGTAGAGCACCATGAGGTCGGCGCCTGGGTGTCCTGTGACACCGAAGGTTGAGCGATGGGAACTGCCCGTGCTTGGCGGTGGCCATGAGCCAGGCGCTCGGCTTGTCCGGGACACCTAGACCTGGTCCCGCCCCACGTCTCGCCGGAGCCAGGAGGCTACTGGAGCCCTTCCTGACTGAGCCGTTTACGGCGGCGGCTCAGGGCCCTCTTTGAGGCCTGGGAAGCGCCACATCCTTCGGCCACGGACTGTCTGGCCGTTGGTGAGCGTCGCATAGAAGCGCGCGTATAGAGGGCCTCTGCCCATGCACAGGAGCGACTTGGAGGTCAGGACTACGGGGTAGATCACGCCGGAGAGCCCATCTACGGTCACGGGTTTCAGCGTGCGAGTGCCCTTCACCAATCTCAGACGCTTGAAGGGCCAACGGCTGTCACGGGTGTACAGCTCAACCCTTTCAACGCCAAGGGGAGTTGTTCCATCGTTGATCAACCGCAGTCGGAACCAGTAGGCGCTCCGGGGGTTCCCCTCGATGTTGATCTGCGGCACCGGATGCTTGCTGCGTCGCTCCGTCTTCACCTTCAGCTTGGGACGGACCCTGAGGTAGGTCTTGGCGGACACGATCATGTTGAGTCCGGCAAACCCGGCGGCCCCCATCGCGATCCCACGCGCCCACCAGTCAGCAGCCATGAGTCAGGTCCTCTCCCCCGGTATGTGGACCTCAGAATCTACTCAAGTCGGCATCATCCGGGGCCCGGTGTGGGCATCCTGCGGGCATGTCGTCAGGAGCCGTTGCCATCCTCATCGCGTCCCTCAGTGCGGTCTTCACGGGGTTCAACATGATCGCTTCGTGGGCAACGTACCGGCGCACGCGGCCTCGCGTCGAGATCCTCCTTCGTATGGATCACCACAAGTCCGCTGCGGAAAATCGGGTGAACTTTTCGATGCTGATCCGCAATCACGGACAATACCCCGTGACCTTGGACAGCTTCGGTTCCCTCTGCGTGCAGCCCCTCGAAGAAGTCTCGCACTCGAAGTGGTATCGCTACAAACATTGGCGATCTCAATACCGCCTCTGGCGCAATCCGGTTGACGTCAGAGAGTTCCCAATGAGCCGTGGGGCCAGGGGGGCAGTTTTCCAACACGAGACCGAGCAGCCTGTAGAAGTAATTCCCTTCAATGGCACCGAGTGGCTTGTGAGATTAGACACCAAATACACTACAGCGTTACAGCACGGTAGAGGCCCATGGCAAGCTCGCGTACTCCTCTACATGTCTTTGGGCAAGCCGGTCTTCTCTCCTTGGGCCTACTGCAATCTCGATCTTCCAATGAATGGCGAGCAAGAAGTAGAAGGCAGTAAAGTGAATCAACTCTCCTTTGACGACCTCGAAGAAGGCCAGTAAGCGGGGTTCGCTGACCTCTAACGCCAAAAGCCCCGCTCCATTCTGGAACGGGGCTCTACGGCTCAGCTAGAGATCATTAATGGTGGGGGTTCTGGGCTGGGTGACGGCTGACGGTGGGTCCGCTATGCCGGAGGTATGAGGTATTCCGATGGCGGCCGGGCTGACGGCTGAGGAACGGGCCCCGGCGTGAACAGGTCCGGTTCGCTGCGGCTGAGCTGATCGAGGCCGGGATCAGTGACCAGGAGGTGGCCCGGCGGTTTCGGGTGACGCGGATGTCGGTCAATCGTTGGCGCCGGGCCCTGGCCGCGGGCGGGCGGCAGGCCCTGGTCTCGAAGGGGGCCGGCGGTGCCCGCTGCAAGCTCAGTCCCGCGCAACTGGGGTAGCTGGAGGCCGAGTTGGATGCCGGTCCGGCCGCGCATGGCTGGGATGAGGACCAGGGCTGGACGCTGGGCAGGATTGCCGAGGTGATCCACCGCCGGTTCGGGGTCCGGTACACGTTGCCCGGCGTGGATCTGCTGCTGCACCGGATCGGCTGGAGTGTGCAGGTGCCCGCACGCTGGGCAACGGAACGCGACGAAGCGAGGATCGCCGAGTGGAAGGGCGAGCGGTGGCCCGTCATAAAAGGACGGCGGCAGACCTGGGTGCCTGGGTCTGCTTCGAGGACGAGGTCGGCCAGGGTCTGAGGCCGCCCAAGGGCCGCAGTTGGGGCCCTTGGGCGGCAAGACGCCCACGTGAAGGTCACCGCCGCGGGCACCAAACGCGTCTCCATGGCCGCGCTGATCTGCACCAAACCGGGCCACCGGTCCCGGCTGATCTACCGCGTCCACGTTGACCGCGGTCCTGGCGCCGGCAGACGCAAGGGCTTCAACGAGAGCGACTATGCCCGCCTGCTGGATGCGGCCCACCAGCAGCTCGGTGGCCGTTGGTGATCGTCTGGGACAATCTCAACACCCACGTCAGCGCCAGGATGAAGCAACTCATTGCGGCCCGCGCCTGGCTGACCGTCTTCCAACTCCCGCCCCATGCCCCCGAACTCAACCCGGTCGAGGGCGTGTGGTCCCGCCTGAAGAGATCCCTGGCGAACCTGGCCAAGCGGGGTATCGACCAGCTGACCGCTCTGATCAAGACCCGGATCAAGAGGATGCAATACCGACCCGGCCTCATCGACGGCTACGCCGCAAAGACCAGACTCGACCTCACACCCTCGTAACCCCCGCCATTAATGATCTCAGGAAGCACTGACCGTCTGGAAATCCTCATGGGCCCCGTTATAGTCCTCCCAGATGTATTTCACCCGCCAGGTCTCCGCGATGCCCATACCAAACACGACGTCCACGGTAAATGGTTCGCCGTTCGGCTGAATGCGCTCCGCGTGGTTGGAGGTCAGCAGCTCAGGCGCACTCCCCGTGCCGACCGGCTCGACGTCAACGCGCACGTTATCGGCGGCAGCGTCTCCAACATTCCTGACCAGCAGCCTCTGATGCCCAGCCTTGACCCTCTGCTTGGAAACGGCGAGCGCGGCGCCAGAGGTGCCAAAGTTCACGCTGACCTTGGAGCTGAGCCCTGTAACATCCCTGGTCAGAGCTGAGACTACTCTCTGCTCTAGCTCCGGAAGGGTGTCGTACTGCCCGAAGAACCACTCGTTCTCAATTTCCGATCGAAACGCTGAGAGAGCTGCGATCTGGTTGCCATCAGCGTTCGCCGGATGAGGCAGGTTGGAAAAGTAGACATGGACGGGGATGTTCCTCCTTTTCCCCTCCTCGATTTCCTCGACCGTCCCGGAAATCCAATCCCTGGTAGGTTTCCCGAGCCTGCTGTGGAACAATGCAATGATGATGTCAGCCGGGCCTCCAAGCTGCTCGTTGATGGAATCCTGAGGACTCAGGCCGGCGCGAACCACCGGAATGGCATCGGCCTCCCAGCGCATCGGCAGGAGAACAACCCCATGCGCGCGTGCGTGATCGCTGTTCCAGCTGCGGATCGCGCCTTCGACAGCCTTCCGATCGGCATGCGCGTCCGAAGGAGAGGCGATCAGGACTGATAGCACGCGGGCATCGAACGGCATCGGATGTCCTCTCGTGGAAGCCGCCGAGTCAGTCCCATGATCTCGCCGGTCGTCGCGCCAGACCGTCTCGCCGCGCCGCCGGGGGGACTGTTCAGAACGTCTTCCCGGTGCGGAGGGTCACTACTACAGTGGTGGCATGAGTGTATTCACCGTGCGCATACCGGATGACCTGGACGCCGAGGTTCGGAAGGCGGCGGCCGACGCCGGGCTGTCGCTGAACGCCTACATGGTCCGAACGCTGCGAGATCAGACCCTGCGCGAAGCGCTGGCGGCTGTGGACAGCGAGGGCGTTCTCCTTGTCGACACCGGCGACGACGACCCGGCGGGGGACATCCGTTGAAGCGCGGCACGGTCTGGGAAATCCCGGTTGGCGACACCACGCGCACCGCAGTCGTGCTCTCCATCGACGAGGTGAACACGAAGTTCCAGGCCGCCGTCTGCCTGCTCTTGCACCCGGCCGGCGCCTACCCCGACACCCTCGTATCTGTACCGATCGCCGACCCTGTGCGAGCGGTCGCAGTCCCGGTGAACGTTACCCAGTACGCGGCTCGGCGTTTCGAGCACGCCAAGCTGCTGGGCGAGGTGAGCCAAGAGACCATGGCTCGCATCGAGCAGGCCGTGCGTTCCGTTCTGGGGCTGTAAGGGCTCAGTGGGAGCCGGTGGCCAGCAACTTATGACGGCGAAGGCTCACTGCTCGGGCTGAAGCCCGTGCTCGAGGTACGCCACGGTGCCTTCATCGCGTGCAACCGCAGCTGCTCGGATGCGGCGTGCGAGACGGGGAATGGTGAGGCCGTCTACCGCCGCGACCGGGTGGAACTCGTACGCCCTGATCTCTGACGCCTGCAACGTGATCTGTGCCTGGACCTGGTCAGAGAGAGTGCCGCCGTCGAAGAGGTACAGCACCTTGTCACCCTCGGATGGGGTGGGTGCCCAGTCGACGACAAGTAGGCGCCCGATCTCTGGTGCAATGCCGAGTTCCTCTTGCACCTCGCGGACGCACGCCTGTCGCGGCGACTCGCCCGCATCGATGTACCCCCCTGGGATGTCGCGGTAGTCCTTGTACGTCGGCTCAAGGAGCATCACGCGGCCCTCGGCATCAAAGAACAGCGCGCCCGAGGCCATCCGCGGGCGCGCCATCTTCGCTTCGTGTTCGTTCTTGGTCTCGCTCACGTGACCGAGCCTAACCAGCTCACACCACTCGAAGCCTCTCGGCCAGGTCAGCCACGGGGCGCGTCGGCCGGCCACGGGTTCCACGGACCCAACCGAGCACGATCTCTCGGCTCATGTAGTGGTGCCGGACCTGTTCCGGGGCCATTTCCTCGGCGTCGAGAACCACGCTGAGTGCGTCATCCGTGCGATTCCAGGCCGTGAGCGCTCGTGCCACTTCGAGGTTGTGCCGCACCCTGCGCTCGACAGGAAGCCCGCTCGTATCGACCTGCGGCCCCAACTCCGCTGCGACCTGGAAGTCTCCCAGCTCACCGGCGGTGGCAACCTTGTGGATCGCAACGTTGGTGGGCCCGAAGGCCGTCCACATGTGGTTTCCGTCAGCCCCGAGCCGCGACGCCATCGCCTCCGCCTCACGTAGGAAGGCCTGCGTCGTCGCACGGTCCTCCGCGCGAGCCGCGGCCATTGAGCCTGTCAGGAAGAGCGTTCCGTAGACGGACAGGTACGCGGGGGTTGCGTCTCCCAATCCAGATTCAAGGAATCCGGCTGCGTCACTCACGAGCTGCACCGCGGTCTCAAAGCGTCCGGTGGACAGGAGGCAGTGCGTGACTGACCGGAAGAGCGATCCGATGATGACGTTGTTTCCGCTCTGCTGTGCAGCGGCAAGCCCGCGATCCGCCGCCATCCAAGCAAGCTCGCTCTCCCCCAGCTTGCCGAGCACCATCGCTGCCCCCTGGTATGTCAAAGCGAGCAGCGCGTTCGCCTCCTCCCGCTCCTCCCCGACATACGTACGCACGGCGAGCAGTGCATCCGAGAGGATCAGGGGTAGCTGTCGGGTCGCGAACCCGTATTGAGACCCCTGGTAGGCATCCCACACCTCACTGACATCGGACCGCAAAGCCGTCAGCGTCGGAGGCTCGCCATCCGCCGGCGCCCCAAGGAGTGGGGTCAACTGCCGGTAGTCCATGAGCGCTTCGCGCAGCGCGGGGACCGTGCGTCGCCCGCTGTCTGCCGACCACTCCAACAGGGTCGGCTCGCCGATGAGGTCACCGATGGACACATCCAGCGCGTGAGCCAGGGCACGGATTACAGAGAGTCGGTCCAGCTCGATGCGGTTGTTCTCCGCTTTGCCGAGCCAATCCGCTGTGCGGCCGACTAGTCCGGCCAACACTTCTTGGGACATGCCGCGACGGTGGCGGTACCACGCAACCCGCTCGCCGATCGTCAGTTGCTGCGTCATTCCTCGCATGACTTCAGCCTCGTCTCGGTTCGCAGATAGACCCCGGAAGGATTTTCCGGGGTCGCGTCATGAGCAAGTCATAGCGTCGTGGTTGTCGGGAGCCAGGCACCCGATATGACGACGAAGGGTACGGCTATGTCTCTGACAGCAGATGAGCGGCACCAGTTGATGATGGCCCTCGAAGAGCTCTCCACGGAAGTGGGCCAACTGGCACGGAGGGCACGGCGCTTGACGCAGCCGCTCAACCTGACTGCCCCCGTTCCTCCAGTCCACGGAGCCGCTCGTCAAGGCGGTTCACGCTCTCTCGCATCGATTCGATCTCCCGCATGATCGCCACAAACTCTGGGCTCGGCTCCTCCTGTGCACTCGCCGCAGGCTGAGCACTCACGCGGTATCCGCGAGTCGAGTCAGGTCTGACCTGTCCCCACTTCGTGAGGAGCTGCACGGCCTTCGTTGCCGTACCCACGGCAACGCCGAAACGGCCGGCGATTGCCCGGACTGAAGGCAGCTTGTCCCCTGCCTTCAACTTGCCGCTCTCGATGTCCCTCCGAAGAGCCTCCGCGATCTGCTCGTTCACCCGTCGCGCGTCGTCCGCAGTAGCCGCCATGGGATCGATGCTAACCGCTACCGCACTAGTTCAACCGGCACGAGCAACACAGTCTCTTGTACTGCTTGTACCAGTCGTGCTAGAACAGAGCCACGCCGGAGCGCGACCCCGAAAGGGCTTCACGAGCGGCGGTTGCAAGTGCTTGACCTGCATGAACGCCCGGAGAGCTTCGGCTCGAAGGAAGCGAATGCGTTCTCTTGAGAACTGAAAAGTGATCGTGCGGGGCTGACGCGGGAGCGGCGGTCACGGCAGGTGCCTAGGGCGAGGGTCCGGGGGCAAACCGTCGTGATGAACGTCGTTCCTCCCTCTACGCGCTTGGCAGGCGCCATCCGGTTTCGGGTGTGGGGAAGTACAGCGGGGTCCCAACGCACGTGGCGGCAAGAGTGAGACCGCCCCCGCGGCGACCGGGTGATGTCGTCGGCGGCACGCCAAGCCCACCGCTGCGGAGAACGCCCCTGAACTTGGGGCGCGCGCCGTCCGGTGTGGGCCGCCCTGCTGGCGTCAAGCAGTGACGATGACGCACCCGATTTTCCCGGCTCGGGACCGGTAGTCCGCAGCAACGGGCTGCCCGGTGAAGCCGTACCCGTCCACCTTTTGAGGGGGGCAGTGTGAACCGACGACATACCTGGGCGCCGCCGTGGTCGACCGGCTCGGCGACGCCGTTTCATCCCAGCCCGTGAGCAGAGCAGTACGCAGCGGGCACCCGGTCGGCCTCCACCGAATCGCGGCGGCTAGCGCCGCGCCGGTTGCCTCCCCTGCCCGTCCGGGCCGCTCTTTGGAACGAAGTCCGTACGGGCGGGGTGAGGGGAGCCGGAGGAGCCGGTTCTGAGCGGTCCCCCGGGGTGCCACCCGAGGGACCGCGTACAGGCACCTGCAGAGGAGGCACCTGTGATCACGAGTCTGACAGATGAGGAGCGGGCCGAGCTGGCCCGTAAGAACGCCGAGGCGAACAAGGCCAGCCAGGACAACGCCCGTGCGAGGGGTGGCCGTTGATGGCCGACGCCGAGCATGAGCGGACCAAGCAGCCGCTGCCGGTACGTCCGCCCCGTCCTCATCCGCACGCGGCCGTGACCGGCCGCTGATCCAGCCGCCCCGATGGTCGAAGGCCGGGTTCGACTCCTGGCCGGGGCACTCGCCTCCGCCGTGCTCACGGCGTTGAGGCCTTCTCCGGGGCGGTCGCCTCTCGCCACCACGGACCGCGACCGCCCCGCCCTTCGAGCGAAATGGGAGATCCGCCATGCCCAAGCGCACCTTCGTTTCCCCCTCCGCCGGCCCGATCGTGCTGGGCCTGTCCCTGCCGGTCGGCCGGGTGTACGTGGACGTCAGTGAGGGCCACCCGCATGCTCGGGTGGTGCTGCACACCGAGGACAACACGGGGCCCGCGGCCGATGCGGTCAGCCGGGCCCGCAGCGAGCAGAGCGGGCAGGTGCTGGGCATCGAGGTGCCGGAGATGCCCGGCAACGTGATGGTCCAGAGCGTGTCCGGCAGCAGGGTCACGCAGACCGTGGGCACCGTGCACGGCTCGGTGACCGGGGTGACCATCGTCAACGGCCGTGTCGTCACCGGCTCTTCGAGCGGCATGCAGACCGTGAGCCCGATCCAGGCCACGGTGTACTTGCCGGCCGGGTCGTCTCTGGGTCTGTCCACCACGTCGGCGGACACCGTGGTGTGGGGCGACATCGACCGGATGGAGCTTCGCTCCGTCTCCGGTGATCTGGATGCCTGCGACGTCCGCGATCTCACGGTGAACAGCACCTCCGGTGATATCCGGGTCAACCGGGTCACCGAGCAGATCACCGTCCGCTCGGTCTCTGGTGACATCGAGGTGGGCCGGTACGACGGGCGTCAGGCGCAGCTCAGCGCCACCTCGGGCGACATCCGCGTGCAGGCCACCGCCGCCGCGTTCGGGCACCTGAGCGCGCACAGCGTCTCCGGTGACGTCCAGATTGCTGGCGCCCGTCACCTGAGCGTGTCCGCCGACAGCGTCTCCGGCCGCGTCCGCAACGGCTGACCAGCCCTCGTTCATCCCTTTCTCAGGCCTGGGGCCCCCGGGTGGGGGGGCCGGGGGGGGGGGTGGGGGCGGTGGGCGCCGGGGTGCCCGGGGCCCCCCCCCACGTGTCGGGGCGGCTGGTCGTCGCGGCCCCCCGTGCCGCCCCCCACACCCAACTGGCCAGGATGGCGCGGCTCGTCGAGGAAGCGCAGACCGGCAAGGCCCGGGTGCAGCGGCTCGCCGACCGGATCGCCGGGGTCTTCGTGCCGGTGGTGCTCCTGATCGCCGTCGCCACGCTCGGCGCCTGGCTAGGCCTCACCGGCGACGCGACCGCGGCCTTCACCGCGGCCGTCGCCGTGCTGATCATCGCCTGCCCGTGCGCGCTCGGCCTCGCGACGCCGACGGCCCTGATGGTCGGCACGGGACGCGGCGCGCAGCTCGGCATCCTCATCAAGGGCCCGGAGGTCCTGGAGTCCACGCGGCGCGTCGACACGGTCGTCCTGGACAAGACCGGGACGGTGACGACGGGACGTATGACACTGCGCGAGGTGTACGTCGCCGAGGGCACCGACGAGAAGCAACTGCTGCGGCTCGCGGGCGCCCTGGAGCACGCTTCCGAGCACCCCGTGGCACGGGCGGTGGCCGCGGGCGCGGCCGAGCGCCTGGGGATCGGCACCGATGAACTGCCGCCCGCCGACACGTTCGAGAGCGTCGCCGGGCTCGGGGTGCGCGGCACGGTGGACGGATGCAAGGTGCTCGTCGGCCGGGACGGCATCGTCGACGAGGTCGCGGTCCCCGACGGACTCGCCCGCGCGCGGGCCGCCGCCGAGGCCGCGGGGCACACCGCCGTCCTGGTCGCCTGGGGCGGCAGGGTGCGCGGTGTCCTCGGCGTCGCCGACACCGTCAAGGACACCAGCGCCGAAGCGGTGCGCGAACTGCGCGCGCTCGGCCTGACGCCGGTGCTCCTGACGGGCGACAACAGGGCCGTCGCCGCAGCGGTCGCGCGGGCCGTCGGCATCGCCCCGGACGCCGTGTACGCCGAGGTCCTGCCCGAGGACAAGGTCGATGTCGTACGACGGCTGCGGGGCGAGGGCAAGGTCGTGGCGATGGTCGGGGACGGGGTCAACGACGCGGCCGCGCTCGCCACCGCCGATCTGGGCCTTGCGATGGGCACCGGCACGGACGCGGCGATCGAGGCGAGCGATCTGACGCTGGTGCGCGGGGACTTGCGCGGCGCGGCCGACGCCATCAGGCTCTCCCGCAGGACCCTCGCCACGATCAAGGGCAACCTCTTCTGGGCCTTCGGCTACAACGTGGCCGCGCTGCCGCTCGCCGCGGCCGGTCTGCTCAACCCGATGATCGCGGGCGCCGCGATGGCGTTCTCGTCGGTCTTCGTGGTGAGCAACAGCCTGCGCCTGAGGACCTTTACATAGCCTTGGGGCCACTTACATAGCCTCTTCACATACTGGTCGCAGTATTCTCACCCTTGAGCCTCGATCGGCATATCGGGGCCCTTGCGCCCGTTCAGGACATATGCAAGAGACGCAGATCACAGAGATCCCAACGTAACCATTGAGGGGGCTCGCGAGTCTAAGAGTGCGATGCCAGGGACGTCTTGGGGGACGTCTCTAGACATCGGGGACATCTTGGGGGATGTTCCTGGAGTGCGTTGGCCGGGGCACGTGCACCGGGGAGCTTGAGCGGCCCTCCCGGTTGGTACGCGTCCCGGCAGATCGCAGCACGGCGTGCCACCGCAGACGCCCGGCCGGATCCCGTGGGGGGAATCCGAACCGGGAAAAAGGAAAGCGCCCCGACCGTCGACCCGTGGGGGGATCGGCGGCGGGGCGCTTTTCGCTACAACCGAGGGTTCAGCGGCCCTCGACCGGGACGAAGTCCCGAAGAACCTCACCCGTGTAGATCTGGCGCGGGCGACCGATGCGCGAACCCGGCTCCTTGATCATCTCGTGCCACTGGGCGATCCAGCCCGGCAGACGGCCCAGCGCGAACAGCACGGTGAACATCTCGGTCGGGAAGCCCATGGCCCGGTAGATGAGACCGGTGTAGAAGTCCACGTTCGGGTAGAGCTTGCGCTCGACGAAGTAGTCGTCGGCCAGCGCGTGCTCCTCGAGCTTCAGCGCGATGTCGAGCAGCTCGTCATCCTTGCCGAGGGCCGAGAGGACGTCGTGCGCCGCCGCCTTGATGATCTTCGCCCGGGGGTCGAAGTTCTTGTAGACGCGGTGCCCGAAGCCCATGAGCTTCACGCCGTCTTCCTTGTTCTTCACCTTGCGGATGAAGGTGTCGACGTCGCCGCCGTCCGCCTTGATGCCCTCGAGCATCTCCAGGACGGACTGGTTGGCGCCACCGTGCAGCGGACCCCAGAGGGCCGAGATGCCGGCGGAGATCGAGGCGAACATGTTCGCCTGCGAAGAGCCCACCAGACGCACGGTGGAGGTCGAACAGTTCTGCTCGTGGTCCGCGTGCAGGATCAGGAGCTTGTCGAGCGCGGAGACGACGACCGGGTCGAGTTCGTAGTCCGCGGCCGGCACGGAGAACGTCATGCGCAGGAAGTTCTCGACGTAGCCGAGGTTGTTGCTCGGGTAGACGACCGGGTGGCCCACGGACTTCTTGTAGGCGTACGCCGCGATCGTCGGAAGCTTCGCGAGAAGGCGGATCGTCGAGAGGTGACGCTGCTTCTCGTCGAACGGGTTGTGGCTGTCCTGGTAGAACGTCGACAGCGCGCTGACCACGGACGACAGCATCGCCATCGGGTGGGCGTCGCGCGGGAAGCCGTCGTAGAACCGCTTGACGTCCTCGTGCAGCAGCGTGTGCTGCGTGACCTCGTTGCGGAAGGCGGAGAGCTCATCCACCTTCGGCAGCTCGCCGTTGATCAGCAGGTACGCCACCTCGAGGAAGGTGGAGCGCTCGGCCAGCTGCTCGATCGGATAGCCGCGGTACCGGAGGATGCCCTGTTCGCCGTCGAGGTAGGTGATGGCGGATTTATAGGCGGCGGTGTTGCCATAGCCGCTGTCCAGGGTCACCAGACCGGTCTGGGCGCGGAGCTTCCCGATGTCGAAGCCCTTGTCGCCGACGGTCGAATCGATCACCGGGTAGGTGTACTCGCCATCGCCGTACCGCAGTACTACAGAGTTGTCGCTCACGTCATCCCTCACCGACGTTGTGCCTCTTCTTCGAGGTGCCCTGACTGTCTCTACCATCCCCCATTTGGCCCTGGAGAGTGCACTCGGGGTCGACCATTGGGCCTAATGGCGGCACTCAGTGCCGCCAACCTGCTCATCCTGCCCCGTTCGCCCGGGTTCTGGAAGTGCTCTGTGACCTTTCCTACTCGAATGATCGATCAAAATTTCCGGAGGGCGATCCGGCGGGGGATCCGGAGGGGCTTCCAGAGGTATGTGCCCGGCCGCCCGCGAGCCGAAAATCCAGCGCTGTACAGCGCCTGCCCGCCGAGACCGTGCGTACCGCCTGCCCCAGAGCCTTGCGCGATCCGACCAGAACGACCAGCTTCTTGGCGCGCGTCACCGCCGTATAGAGCAAGTTCCGTTGCAGCATCATCCATGCCCCCGTGGTCACGGGGATCACCACCGCCGGATACTCGCTGCCCTGGGAACGGTGGATGGTGACCGCGTAGGCGTGCGCGAGCTCGTCCAGCTCGTCGAACTCGTACGGGATCTGCTCGTCCTCGTCCGTCAGGACCGTGAGCCGCTGCTCGTCCGTGTCGAGGGCCGTGACCACGCCGACCGTGCCGTTGAAGACGCCGTTCTGCCCCTTCTCGTAGTTGTTGCGGATCTGGGTGACCTTGTCGCCGACGCGGAACACCCGGCCGCCGAACCGCTTCTCCGGTACGTCCGGTCTGCTGGGCGTGATGGCCTGCTGGAGCAGCCCGTTCAGGTTGCCGGCGCCCGCCGGGCCGCGGTGCATGGGCGCGAGCACCTGGACGTCGCGGCGCGGGTCGAGGCCGAACTTCGCCGGGATGCGGCGGGCGGCCACATCCACCGTGAGGCGCCCGGCGTCCTCGGTCTCGTCCTCCACGAAGAGAAAGAAGTCGCTGAGGCCCTGAGTGACGGGTGGAAGGCCGGAGTTGATCCGGTGCGCGTTGGTGACGACCCCGGACTGCTGGGCCTGCCGGAAGATACGGGTCAGCCGGACGGCAGGGACGGGGCTCCCGTCGGCGAGCATGTCCCGAAGCACCTCGCCGGCGCCGACGCTGGGCAGCTGGTCCACATCGCCCACGAAGAGCAGATGGGCACCCGGCGGAACGGCCTTCACCAGCTTGTTGGCGAGCAGCAGGTCCAGCATGGACGCCTCGTCGACCACGACCAGGTCGGCGTCGAGCGGCCGCTCCTTGTCGTACGCGGCGTCTCCCCCCGGCTTCAGTTCGAGGAGCCGGTGCACGGTGGAGGCATCCGCGCCCGTCAGTTCGGCGAGGCGCTTGGCGGCGCGGCCCGTGGGGGCGGCGAGGACGACCTTCGCCTTCTTGGCGCGGGCCAGCTCCACGATCGACCGGACGGTGAAGGACTTTCCGCAGCCGGGGCCGCCGGTCAGGACGGCCACCTTGCGCGTCAGGGCGAGCCTGACAGCCTCCTGCTGCTCCGGGGCGAGCTCGGCGCCGGTGCGGCCGGCCAGCCAGGACAGGGCCTTGTCCCAGGCCACGTCCTGGAAGCCGGGCATACGGTCTTCCGTCGTCCTGAGGAGGCGCAGGAGCTGGGCGGAGAGGGAGAGTTCGGCACGGTGGAAGGGCACGAGATAGACGGCGGTGACATCTGGCTCCCCATCCGGGCCGGGCACCGTATCCCGTACGACCCCTTCCTCCTCGCCCGCGAGTTCCGCGAGGCAGTCGATGACGAGCCCCGTGTCGACCTGGAGCAGCTTCACCGCGTCGGCGATGAGCCGCTCCTCCGGGAGGTAGCAGTTCCCCTGGTCGGTGGATTGCGACAGCGCGTACTGCAGTCCCGCCTTGACGCGTTCCGGGCTGTCGTGCGGGATGCCGACGGACTGGGCGATGCGGTCGGCGGTGAGGAAACCGATCCCCCAGACGTCGGCTGCCAGCCGGTAGGGCTCGTTCTTGACGACGGAGATGGAGGAGTCGCCGTACTTCTTGTAGATCCGAACAGCGATGGAGGTGGAGACGCCAACCCCCTGGAGAAAGACCATGACCTCCTTGATGGCCTTCTGCTCCTCCCAGGCGGCGGCGATCATCTTCGTCCGCTTGGGGCCGAGGCCGGGCACTTCCACGAGCCGCTTGGGCTCGGTCTCGATGATGTCGAGGGTGTCGGCGCCGAAGTGGGTGGTGATGCGGTCGGCCATGACGGGGCCGATGCCCTTGATGAGGCCGGAGCCGAGGTATCGGCGGATGCCCTGGACGGTGGCGGGCAGCACCGTCGTGTAGTTCTCCACGGTGAACTGCTTGCCGTACTGGGGATGGGAGCCCCAGCGCCCCTCCATCCGCAGCGATTCCCCCACCTGCGCACCGAGCAGCGAACCGACGACGGTGAGCAGGTCGCCGCCGCCGCGGCCGGTGTCCACGCGGGCGACCGTGTACCCGTTCTCCTCGTTGGCGTACGTGATCCGCTCCAGGACACCCTCGACGACCGCGGCACGGGCCGCGGGCACCGATCCCGTCGTCACTCCTGCTGGACTCGACATGATCCGACGCTACCGCCGCGCACTGACAGCGCGGGCGCCCTGTGGACAACTCCGGCCGTACAGACCCGTGGGGGCCCGGTCTTCTCCCGACCGGGCCCCCACGGGTCTCCCCTCCCCTGCCGGTCCTCCGCGAATCCCCCCGGATCCCCCCCTGCGGAAGCCCTGACGCAAAGTACGACCCGCGTTGGGCGGTAAGGGTTGTACGGCTGGACCCAAGAGTTTCCCCGCCCGCTGCGCCGCCGCCGGGCGTGTCCCGTTCCGCCGGTTTCGCGATTCCTGCGCCGCCGCTTCGCGGCGGATCTTTCCCACCCGCCCACCCGATTACCCCGGGGTGATCGAGTGGGCGGGCACGGCCTGGTCGCGGGACGGGAGCTGCAGGGCAATCGGGCGGGCGGGCGAGCAAGAGCCGACCGCCGGGGTCAGACGCTCCCCCCCCGGGGGGAGGAGGAGGGATGCGGGGCAATCGGGCGGGCGGGCGGGAAAGGCCTGTTCGGCGGGGCAAGGACGCGGGGTGATCGGGCGGGCGGGTGGGAAAGGCCTGTTCGGCGGGGCAAGGACGCGGGGTGATCGGGCGGGTGGGTGGGTGTGGGCCGATCGAAGCCACGGGGCGCACCCAGCGGACAGGCCAGCCGAAGCCGCAGGTGCACCCCCGGACAGGCCGGCCGAAGCCGCGGGGCGCGCCCCGTGGTGCAAGGCCCCGGGGCCAGGTCAGGCGTAGGCCACGTACCGCGTAACCGTTTCCGAGAGGAGTTCTCTGCCCTCCCTGGACCACAGGGTCTCGTTGAACAACTCCACCTCCACCGGGCCCGCGTACCCCGCCCGCTCCACGTACCCCCGCCACTCCCGCATGTCGATCACACCGTCCCCCAACTGCCCACGGCCGTTCAGGACGCCCTCGGGCAACGGCGTCACCCAGTCCGCCAGTTGGAAGGCGTACAGGCGGCCCCCCGCGCCCGCGCGGGCGATTCCTGCGGGGGCCTCGTCGTCCCACCAGACGTGGTACGTGTCCACGCACACCCCCACCTGCGACGCGGGAAACCGCTCCGCCAGGTCCAGCGCCTGGGCCAGCGTGGACACCACGCAGCGGTCGGACGCGAACATCGGGTGGAGTGGCTCGATCGCCAGGCGGACGCCCCGCACCGCCGCGTACGGGGCGAGTTCCGCCAGCGCGTCGGCGATGCGTTCGCGTGCCCCTCGCAGGTCCTTCGAGTCGGGCGGCAGGCCGCCGGAGACCAGGACCAGCGTCCGCGTCCCCAGCGTCGCCGCCTCGTCGATCGCCGCCTTGTTGTCCTCGATGGCCGCCACGCGCGCGTGCGGGTCGATCGCCGTGAGGAAGCCGCCCCGGCAGAGCGTCGTCACGGACAGGCCCGCGTCACGCATCAGCCTGGCGGTCCGCTCCAGGCCGTAGGCCGCAACCGGTTCGCGCCAGAGGCCGACCCCGGGAATTCCCAACTCCCCGCACGCGGTCACCAGTTCCGGCAACGACAGCTGCTTGACCGTCATCTGGTTGATGGAGAAGCGCGCGAGCGACCCACTCACCGCAGGCGTTACTGGCATGGGGCGACTCCGTACACCGTCAGCAGAGATTTCATCCGGGACTCGGCGACCGCCGGGTCCGGGAACAGGCCCAGGCCGTCCGCCAGTTCGTAGGCGCGGGCCAGATGCGGCAGCGAGCGCGCCGACTGCAGGCCGCCCACCATCGTGAAGTGGTCCTGGTGGCCCGCCAGCCATGCCAGGAACACCACTCCCGTCTTGTAGAAGCGGGTGGGCGCCGCGAAGAGGTGGCGGGAGAGTTCGACCGTGGGGTCCAGGTGGGCGCGGAACGCCTTGGCGTCGCCCGTGTCCAGCGCGCGCACCGCCCGCGCCGCCAGCGGTGCCAGCGGGTCGAAGATGCCGAGCAGGGCGTGGCTGAACCCGTGGTCGTCGCCCGCGATCAGTTCGGGGTAGTTGAAGTCGTCGCCCGTATAGCAGCGGACGCCGTTCGGGAGTCGGCGGCGCAGAGCGATCTCGCGCTGCGGGTCCAGGAGGGAGATCTTGATGCCGTCGACCTTGTCGGGGTGCGCGGCGATGACCTCCAGGAAGGTGTCGGTCGCCGCGTCCAGGTCCTCGCTGCCCCAGTAACCCGTCAGCGCCGGGTCGAACATCGGGCCGAGCCAGTGCAGGATCACCGGCTCGCTCGCCTGGCGCAGGAGGTGGCCGTATGTCTCGAGATAGTCGTCGGGCGACTTCGCGGCCGCCGCCAGTGCCCGCGAGGCCATCAGGATCACCTGTGCGCCGGTCGACTCGACCAGGGCCAGCTGCTCCTCGTACGCGGAACGGACCGTCAACAGGTCTGCGGGATCAGTCAGTTGATCCGTCCCCGCGCCGCAGGCGATGGCGCCGCCCACCGACTTCGCCTCCGCCGCCGAGCGTCTGATCAGTTCCGCCGCGCCCGTCCAGTCCAGGCCCATGCCACGCTGCGCGGTGTCCATCGCCTCGGCGACACCGAGGCCCTGCGCCCACAAGTGGCGGCGGAAGGCCAGGGTGGCGTCCCAGTCGACGGCCGCCGGGGAGTCCGGGGAGACGTCGGCGTACGGGTCCGCCACCACATGGGCCGCCGAGAAGACCGTGCGGGAGGTGAGGGGCGGGCCGCCGGGCGCCTGGGACAGGGGGGCGCCAAAGGGCTCGTACGGGTACGCGGTGCCGTCCGCGCGCGGCAGCAGGAGCGTCACTGGGCGATCTCCGGTACGTCGATGCGGCGGCCCTCGGCGGAGGACTTCAGGCCCAGTTCGGCGAGCTGCACGCCGCGTGCGCCCGCGTGCAGGTCCCAGTGGTAGGGCGCGTCGGCGTACACGTGCTTCAGGAACAGCTCCCACTGCGCCTTGAATCCGTTGTCGTATCCGTCGGGCCCTTGGTTGTCGGGGACCTCCTGCCACTCGTCGCGGAAGGAGTGCGTGACGGGCAGGTCCGGGTTCCAGACCGGCTTGGGGGTCGTGGCGCGGTGCTGTACGCGGCAGTTGCGCAGGCCCGCGACGGCCGAGCCCTCCGTGCCGTCGACCTGGAACTCGACGAGTTCGTCGCGGTTGACGCGGACCGTCCAGGAGGAGTTGATCTGCGCGATCGCGCCGCCTTCGAGTTCGAAGATGCCGTACGCCGAGTCGTCCGCCGTGGCGTCGTAGGGCTTGTTCTGCTCGTCCCAGCGCTGCGGGACGTGGGTCGCGGTCAGCGCCTGGACGCTGCGTACCCGGCCGAACAGCTCGTGCAGGACGTACTCCCAGTGCGGGAACATGTCGACGACGATGCCGCCGCCGTCCTCGGTGCGGTAGTTCCAGGACGGGCGCTGGGCGCTCTGCCAGTCGCCCTCGAAGACCCAGTAGCCGAACTCGCCCCGGACGGACAGGATCCGGCCGAAGAAGCCGCCGTCGATCAGCCGTTTCAGCTTCAGCAGGCCCGGCAGAAAGAGCTTGTCCTGTACGACGCCGTGCTTGATGCCGGCGGCCTTGGCGAGGGCGGCGAGTTCGAGGGCGCCGGACAGGCCCGTGGCGCTCGGCTTCTCCGTGTAGACGTGCTTGCCTGCGGCGATCGCCCGCTTGATGGCGGTCTCGCGCGCCGAGGTGACCTGCGCGTCGAAGTAGATGTCGATGGTGGGGTCGGCGAGGACCGCGTCCAGGTCCGTCGAGACGTTCGCCCCGGCGTCAAGTCCGTGCCGCTCGGCGATCTCCCACAGTGCGTGCTCCCTGCGGCCCACGAGGACGGGCTCGGGCCACAGCACAGTGCCCTCGGCGTCACCCAGGGCGAGCCCGCCCTGCTCACGCAGGGCCAGGAGCGAGCGGACCAGGTGCTGGCGGTAGCCCATGCGTCCCGTCACACCGTTCATGGCGATGCGCACCGTCTTACGAGTCACAGCAGTCCCTCCGTACGCACGTAGGCGCATAGCAAGCGCTTTCTACCCAAGGAGAAGCTAGCCTGCCGCACAAGGTTCGGACAAGTGCTTCGGACCAGAGCCGCGACCGGAGGACGACGAGATGACCGTGACCCTGGCGGACGTGGCGGCCCGCGCCCAGGTCTCCCCCGCTACCGTCTCCCGCGTGCTGAACGGCAACTACCCGGTGGCCGCGGCCACCCGGGAGCGTGTCCTGCGCGCCGTGGACGACCTCGACTACGTCCTCAACGGACCGGCGAGCTCGCTCGCCGCGGCCACGTCCGACCTGGTCGGCATCCTGGTGAACGACATCGCCGACCCCTTCTTCGGGATCATGGCGGGCGCGGTCCAGTCCGAGATCGGCGGTCCCGGCGGGCGCGCGGGCGGCGAGCGGATGGCCGTGGTCTGCAACACGGGCGGCTCCCCCGAGCGCGAGCTGACCTACCTCACCCTCCTCCAGCGGCAGCGCGCGGCCGCTGTCGTGCTGACCGGCGGCGCCCTCGAAGACCCCGACCACGCGGCCGCGGTCTCCGCGAAGCTGACACGCCTGGCGGACGCGGGCACCCGGATCGTGCTGTGCGGACGGCCGCCGCTCGCGGACACCGACGCGGTGACCGCCACCCTCACCTTCGACAACCGCAACGGCGGCCGACGGCTCACCGAGCACCTGCTGACCCTGGGGCACCGCAGGATCGGATACGTGGCGGGCCCGATGGAGCGGACGACGACCCGGCACCGCCTGGAGGGCCACCGGGAGGCGCTCGCGGCGTCCGCCGCGGACCACGGCGACCAGGGCGAGCTGACCGTCCACGGCCCCTACACCCGCCGGTCCGGCTACGAGGCCACCCTCGAACTCCTGCGCCGCGCCCCGGACTTGACGGCGATCGTGGCCGCCAACGACACGGTCGCCCTGGGCGCGTCCGCCGCCCTCCGCGACCGCGGACTGCGCATCCCGCAGGACATCTCGGTGGCGGGCTTCGACGACCTGCCCTTCTCGATCGACGCGGTCCCCGCCCTGACGACCGTACGACTGCCGCTGCACGAGGCGGGCGCACGCGCGGGCCGCCTGGCCACGGGCGCGGAGGAGCCGCCGCCGGGGGGCGTGGCGACGATCGGGGCGGAGCTGATGGTGCGGGGGTCCACGGCGCCGCCGTGTCGGTGAGGCTTCGATCTCTACGTGATCATCGAAAGCGAGGACAGCGTCTGCACCGTCCACCGCCGCCCGACCAGCATCGGGAGCTACGGCGTGGTCCGCATCCGTATGCGGTGATGCGGCGCCCGGCCCATGGCTCATTCAGCCTCTGTGCAGGCAGGTGGCACGGTCGTGAGACTGATTCCCCCTGTCGGCGATCAACGGAGGCAGATCCATGCCGTACCACGGCGGTTCGCGAGGCGAGGACATGGCCCGCGACTACTACGAGACCAGCGACGTCGACGCGTTCTACGCCTATGTCTGGGGCGGCGAAGACATCCACACCGGCATCTACACGCAGGCGGGCGAGGCGGTCGCGGACGCCTCTCGCCGCACGGTGGAGCGGGTGGCCGACCAGGTGGCCGACCTCCTCACGCCCGAGGCCGCCGTGCTGGACATGGGCTCCGGTTACGGCGGTCCCGCCCGCCACCTGGCCACCACCTTCGGCTGCCAGATCACCGCCCTGAACATCAGCGAGACACAGAACCGACGCCACCGCGCCGTCAACACCGAGCGTGGTCTTGACGGCCTCATCGAGGTGGTCACGGAATCGTTCCAGGACATCCCCTACGAGGACGGCCGCTTCGATGTCGTCTGGTCCCAGGAAGCCTTCTGTCACAGCCCGGACCGCACACGCACCCTGGCTGAGGCCGTGCGTGTCCTCAAGCCGGGAGGAGCCCTGGTCTTCACCGACCTGATGGCCGACGAGGGCACCTCGGCCCGGACGCTGCGCCCCGTCGTGTCCCGACTGAGGGTTGATGAGTTGGCCACGCCGGACTTCTACCGGCGTTCGCTGTGCGGGCTCGGCATGTCGCAGGTCGACTTCGACGATCTCAGCGAGCAGATGGGCAACCACTATGAGCGCCTCATCGAGGAGACCCACAAACGCGAACAGGAATTGCGCACCGTCATCAGCCCCGACTACGTCGACACACTGCTGAACAGCCTGTCCTTGTGGGCGGACGCGGCGCACCGAGGGCAGCTGCGCTGGGGCATCTTCCACTGCCGCCGCCTCTGAGCAGCACAGGCATGGCGGTCATGGACGACGCGGCGTACCGTTGACTCAGTCAAAGGTGACCCGTCCCGATGACCCGGAGTGAACCGCGATGGCCCACGCCTCCGATACGCCCATCCATGAGATCCGCGCCTTCAACCGCTTCTACACGAATCTGATCGGCGCTCTCGACTACAGCCGTCAGCTCTACGTCCCGTACACCCTCACCGAGGCCCGCGTCCTCTACGAGCTCGCCCATGCCTCCCATCTCGACGCGGCCGACCTGCGCTCCGAACTCTCTCTCGATGCCGGGTACTTGAGCCGTCTGCTCGGCAAGCTGGAGAAGGACGGGATCGTGGAGCGCGCGCCCTCCGCGCGTGATCCCCGGCGGCAGCGCATCACGCTCACCGCGCGGGGGCGCGAGACCGCAGGGCTCCTCGACGAGCGGTCCACGGAAGCCATCGGCTCGCTGCTCTCGGGCGTCCCGGCCGCCGAGCGGCCCCGCCTCGCCACCGCGATGCGCACCGTGCGGGAGATCCTGAGCAAGGGCGAGGGCGAGGGCGAGGGCAGGGTCGCGGTCTCGCGCCCGGTGCTCCGTGAGCCCGGTCCCGGTGACCTCGGGTGGATCGTGCAGCGCAATGCCGCTCTGTACGCCGCCGAGTTCGGCTGGAACACCGACTACGAAGGCCTGGTCGCGCGGATCGTCGCCGACTTCGCGGAGGATCATGATCCGCACCTGGAGCGGGTATGGATCGCCGAGCTCGACGGGCGGCCCGTGGGCAGTGTGATGTGCGTACGCGACGAGGCGCCGGGGACCGCGCGGCTGCGGCTGCTGCTCGTCGAGCCGGACGCGCGGGGGCGCGGCATCGGTGATCAACTGGTCGATGCCTGCGTCGAGTTCGCCCGCGGGGTCGGCTATCGCGAGATGACCCTGTGGACCAATGACGTGCTGCGCGCCGCCCGCGCCATCTATCAGCGGCACGGCTTCGTCCTGGCCGAGGAGAAGCCCCACCGCTCGTTCGGCGCCGATCTCATGGGGCAGGACTGGCACCTGCATCTAGGGTCGGCGTCATGAAACTCGCCTTCTCCACCCTCGGCGTGCCCGGACTCCCCCTCGCCGACGTGCTGCGTCTCGCCACCACCCACGGCTTCCACGGCGTCGAGCTGCGCGCGCATCCCGAAGAGCCGATCCATCCGGGGATCGGGCTCACCGAACGCGCCGACGCGGCCGCCCGGTTCAAGGACGCGGGCGTGGAGATCGTCACCATCGCCGGGTACGCGCGCGTGGCCGCGCCCGGCGAGGACGGTCCCGTGCTCGACGAGATACGTACGCTGCTCACCCTCGCCCGCGACCTGGGCGCCCCCTTCATCCGCGTCTTCCCCGGCGGCGGCACCGAGCAGAGCGCCGAGGAGGCCGACGCGACGGCCGCCCGGCGGCTCGGCACCGCGGCCGAGTACGCCGCGGACTTCGGCGTACGCATCCTCCTGGAGACCCACGACTCGCACCGCACGGGCGCCGCGGCGACCCGCGTCCTCGGTGCCGTCGGGCATCGCAACGCGGGCGCCCTGTGGGACCTGATGCACACCTGGCTCGGCGGCGAGTCCCCCGCCGAGAGCTACGCGGCGCTCTCCCCGTACCTCGGCTACGTACAGGTGAAGGACATCGCGTCCGCACAGGACACGACGCCGCTCGCGCTCGGCGACGGGGTGCTGCCGCTCGCCGAGTGCGTGGACGTGCTGCTCAGCGGGGAGCACCGGGACGGGTGGCTGTGCTGGGAGTACGAGAAGCGGTGGTACGAGGCGGCGGCTCCGCTGCCCGAACTGCTCGGTCCTGGGCGGGAGTTCCTGTCCCGGCTCCTGAACCGCGCGGCCTGACTTCCGCTTCTGGACCGCGCGGCCTGACTTCCGCTCCTGAACCGCGCGGCCTGACCCCGGCGAAGGACGTCAGGCCGACCCCGCACACGAGCAGTGCCGCCGCGCACCACCCGAGTCCGCTCACCGACTCGCCGAGTACCAGCGCGGCCGCCGACATGCCGAACACCGGGACCAGGAGGGAGAAGGGCGCCACGGTGGAGGCCGGGTGGCGGCGCAGCAGGTAGCCCCAGGCGCCGAAGCCGAAGACCGTGGTGATCCAGGCGACGTAGACGATGATCCCGGCGCCCTGCCAGTCGAGGGAGCCGAGGGCTTCGAGGTCCCGCGACGGGCCCTCGAAGAGGAGGGAGAGGCCGAGCAGCGGCAGTACCGGGACCGTGCTCACCCACACCATGAAGTTGAGGGCGTCGGGCGGGGACGCCTTGCGGGTCAGGACGTTGGATGCGCCCCAGCAGGCCGCCGCCGCGATGAGCAGCGCGAAGGCCGTGAGCGTGCCGGAACCGCCCTCGTCCACGGCTGCCACACCGATGCCCGTCAGGGCGACGATCATCCCCAACAGGCGTACGCCGCCCGGCCGTTCGCCGAGCACCGCGAAGGCGAAGACGGCCGTGAACACCGCCTGGATCTGCAGCACGAGGGACGACATGCCGGCCGGCATCCCCGCGTCCATACCGATGAAGAGCAGACCGAACTTGGCGACCCCGAGGACGAGTCCGACGGCCAGAATCCACTTCCAGGCGACCTTGGGCGGGCCCACGAAGAAGACGGCGGGCAGCGCCGCCACCAGGAAGCGCAGGGCGGAGAAGAGCAGCGGCGGGAAGTGGTCGAGCCCCACCTCGATGACGACGAAATTGACGCCCCATACGGCGGCGACGAGAACGGCCAGGCAGACATGTACGGGTCGCATGCGTCGAGGATCACCCGGCATGACCATGTAGGACCAGCGCGGATATCTGCATGATGGGATGAAGCAACGCTAACGAATCATGTCCCGCGTGGATGGATGGAGTGGGTCCCTCGTGCTCGATCTCGCCCGGCTGCGCGCCCTGCACGCCGTCTCGGTGCACGGCACCGTCGGCGCCGCGGCCACCGCGCTCGGCTACACCCCGTCCGCCGTATCCCAGCAGATCGCCAAGCTGGAGCGGGAGACCCGCACCACCCTCCTCGAACGGCGGGGCAGGGGCGTCGCGCTCACCGAGGAGGCACGTCATCTCGCCGCCACCGCACAGGAGTTGATGGCGATCGTGGAGCGCGCGGAGACCGAGCTGGAGGAGCGGCGCGGGCTGCCCGCGGGGCGGCTCACCATCGCCGCGTTCGCATCGGCGGCGCGCGGCCTGCTGCCCGGGGTGCTCGCGGATCTCGCCCTGCGGCATCCCGCGCTCGACGCCCGGATGTCGGAGGTCGACCCGCATCTCTCCATCGATCTGGTGGCCAAGGGCGCGGTGGATCTGGCCATCGTGCACGACTGGGACATCGCGCCGCTGCCGACGCCCCCCGGCGTCGAACAGGCCGTCATCGGCGACGACCTCTGCGACCTGGTCGTGCCCGCCGGGCACCGGCTCGCGGGGCGCGCGTCCGTGCGCCGCGAGGAGCTGAAGGACGAGCGGTGGATCACCCAGCCGCCGGGTCTCGTCTGCCACGAGTGGCTCATCCGTACGCTGCGCGAGGCGGGCTGCGAGCCGGACATCGCGCACATGGCGGAGGAGAACCCCACCCTGGTCGCGCTGGTCGCCGCGGGGCTCGGCGTCGCGCTGATCCCCCGCCTTGGCCGCGGCCCGGTCCCCGAAGGGGCGGTCACCGTGCGGCTCGATCCGGTGCCGGTGCGGCGGCTCTACGCCCTGTGGCGGGCCGGAGCGTCCCGGCGCCCCGCGATAGCCGAGACGGTCAGGACGCTGCAGGGGCACTGGCCCGAAGCGGCACCCGAAGCAGCACCCGAAACGGCCCCGGAAGCCGTCCCCGAGGCGGCTCACTGAGCCTCAGCTCTCACGGACGTACCACTTTCCGGAAATACTCCCCCGGCCGGGAACCCATGCGAAGGGGGCGGCGTCCAACGGGCGTGCTGCCGGGTGAGTCTCCGCGAGGCGGTGTCGGCATCGCTGCTGGCTGCGAACGCTGACCACCCTCTCCGCCGCCTGCGGCCGGCAGCATGCCGTCACCGGTGCGCCCCCCTCCAACAGCACCGGTGACGGCCCCTCACTCCTCCACCCTGGCCGCCGGATCCCTTGACCGGCAGAAATCTTCGGGATATCCGTAACTCGGGAAAGTTTCCTTCAGCCGGATTCCCCGAAGGAGCGCACATGTCGTCCCACCGCACCACCTCCAGACGCACCCTGCTCGCCGCCACCGCCGTCGCCGCGACGGCCCTGGCCGCCCCGTCCGTGCACGCGGCGGGCAGCGGCGACCGTGACCGCGACCGCAGGCTCCGGGAGCGCATCTCCCGCATGAGCCTGGAGGAGAAGGTCGGCCAGCTCTTCGTGATGCATGTGTACGGCCACTCCGCCACCGAGCCCGACCAGGCGGACATCGACGCCAACCTCAAGGAACTGGGCGTACGCACCGCCGCCGAGGCCGTCGCCAAGTACCACCTCGGCGGCATCATCTACTTCGGCTGGGCCCACAACACCCGTGCCCCGCACCAGATCGCCGACCTCTCGAACGGCATCCAGCGCGCCGCCCTCACCCCGGAGACCCCCGGACAGTCCCCCACCTCCGGCATCCCCCTGCTCATCTCCACCGACCAGGAGCACGGCGCCGTGGCCCGCGTCGGCATCCCCGCCACGCTGCTGCCCGGCGCGATGGCGCTCGGCGCCGCGGGCTCGAACTCCACCGCCCGCAAGGCGGCCCGCATCGCCGGCGCCGAACTGCGCGCGCTCGGCATCCGGCAGAACTACGCCCCGGTCGCGGACGTGAACGTCAACCCGGCCAACCCCGTCATCGGCGTACGCTCCTTCGGCTCGGACCCCGAAGCGGTCGCCGGCCTGGTCGCCGCGCAGGTCAAGGGCTATCAGGGCACGGACATCGCGTCGACGTCCAAGCACTTCCCCGGCCACGGCGACACCAAGGACGACAGCCACTCCAAGCTGCCGTACATCCACCACACCCGTGAGCAGTGGGAGACCCTGGACGCACCGCCGTTCCGGGCCGCGGTGGCCGCGGGCATCGACTCGATCATGACCGCGCACATCGTGGTCCCCGCCCTCGACCCCGCCGAGGACCCGGCCACCCTCTCCCGCCCCATCCTCACCGGCATCCTGCGCGAGGAACTCGGCTACGACGGGGTCGTGGTGACGGACTCGCTCGGCATGCAGGGCGTGCGCACGAAGTACGGCGACGACCGCGTCCCGGTGCTCGCCCTGAAGGCGGGCGTGGACCAGCTCCTGAACCCGCCGAAGCCGGAGATCGCGTGGAACGCGGTGCTCCAGGCGGTCAGGGACGGCGAGTTGACGGAAGCGCGCCTTGACGAGTCGCTGCTGAGGATCCTGCGCCTGAAGGCGAAACTGGACCTGTTCTCCGACCCGTACGTCACCTCGCGCGGCGTCGACAAGGCGGTCGGCACCCGTGCGCATCTCGCGGCCGCCGACCGGATCGCGGAGGAGACGACGACGCTGCTCCTGAACGAGGGCGGGCTGCTCCCCCTTTCACGCCGTACGCACCAGGAGATCCTGGTGGTGGGCGCCGACCCGGCGTCACCATCGGGCACCACGGGCCCGCCGACGGCCGTCATCGGGCGGGAGTTGACGGAGCTGGGCTTCACCGCGACGGTGCTTCCGACGGGCATGGCACCCTCAACTGCCAAGATCGCAGAGGCAGTTGCGGCGGCCGCGGGCAAGGACGCGGTGGTCGTCGGCACGTACAACGTGGGGGCGGGGAGCGCCCAGATCGCCCTGGTGGAGGCCCTGGTCGCGACCGGCGTCCCGGTCGTCGCCGTGGCGATCCGCAACCCGTACGACGTGGCGCGTCTCGGCTCCGTGGGCGCCTCGCTGGCCGCCTACTGCTGGACGGACGTCGAACTGCGCGCCGCCGTAAGGGTGATCGCGGGTCGCGCGCGGCCGCGGGGGCGGCTGCCAGTGCCGGTGCAGCGGGCGGACGATCCGACGCAGGTGCTGTACCCGGTGGGCCACGGCCTGACGTACTGACCGTACGCCGCACAACCGGCGCACCACCGCCAACTGACCCAAAGCACCCCGCGCACCTGGCGTGCGCCCGCCCCGGCGGGTCACGCTGGGTGCACATATCGGGGGGTTTGCCATGCTGGCCATGCCTGGCTGGAACACGGCACGGCGCGTGGGGGCGAGGTGGGTGCCGGTCCTTGCGGTGCTCGCGGTGCTCGTCGGCGCGGCCGGCTGCCAGAAGTCCGCGGAACCGGGGGCGGGTTCGTCGGGCCGGCTCGACGACGACCGGCCGTCCGCTTCGGTGTCATCCGGATACGGTGCGGTCTTCCTCGCCGTGGACGAGTGCAGTTCGCGGGGGCGCGAGACGTTCACGGAGGTGTCGTGCACGAGTGAACGCGCGGCGGCGCGGGTGACCGCACGCTACGACGGAAAGGTGGCGGAGGGCCCGTCGTGCCCCGCCCGCACCGACTTCGTCCTGCACATCAGCGAGGACCGGCCCGCGGTGGACGAGGACGGGAACGGGGCGGTGCCGCGGGGGTACGCGTGCATGCGGAACCTGGAGGCGCCGCATCCCGGTGACCCCGGGGGCGGGGGCGGTCCCCGCACGGTCGTCGGGGACTGCGTGTACAGCGCGGGACAGGGCGAGGTCCGCGAGACGGCCTGCGACGGTTCTGGCACGAAGCCCCCCGAGTACCGGGTGACTTCGGCGGTCGCCGAACGGACGGCGTGCCCTGCGGCTACCGAGCTTTATGTGTCGCTGGGCGGCGGGAGGCCGGTTGGGTGTGCGGTGCGGGTGTAAGCGTTTTCCCTTTCCCCAGCCCCGCCCCTTCCCGAACTTTCCGGCTTCGCCGGCCGTGTGCGCACCGTCATCACCGGCTCCGCCGAGTTCGTCCTCAAACTCCCCCAAGCTCTTAAAGAGCAGGGGGGACCCCCTCGACGGGCTGAAGGGTGGGCGGGCCGCTGCGGGGTGATCGGGTGGGTGGGCGGGAAAGATCCGCCACGAAGCGGCGGGTCAGTCCGCCCACCCCGGATCAGGCAAGGAACTGCCCCTACGGGCGCAGCGTCCGCTCCCGCTGAACGTCACGGCGGTCCAGCTTCGCGTCATACGGAGCCAGCGGCTTCGCCGTGGCCGAGGACGTCGAGACGCCGGCCCACGCCTGGATCCGCTCCGTCGCCTTCGCCTTCTCGTCCGCGACAAGGCCCGCCACGTTCGCACCGTGGTTCCCGCCGGGCGCCGTGAAGACGTACGAGTCGTGCTTGCCACCCGTCGCGGGGTGGAACGGCTCCGCACCCCACGGGTCGTTCTCCCCGTAGACGTACATCATCCGCTGCGAGTTGCGCTTCACCCAGCTGTCCACATCCCGCATCACACCCGGCTGAAACTTCATCGGGATGGAGCGCGGGACGAAGTTCCGCGGCGGCTGGTAGCCGTAGCGGCTCAGGTCGCCGAGCCAGGGCTGGGCGATGTCGGGCGAGCCCAGCTGCGTACCGGCCTGGTAGTAGTACGGCGTGTACGGGGTCAGACCCTGGTCCGTGTAGGAGGACCAGCCGCCCACCTTGTCGACGTAGTCGAAGATCGCCTGGTCGGAGGCGGACGACGCGTCAGGGACGTCCGCGCACGCGGACTCCGGCTGGTACTGCCAGAAGCCCCACACCAGGTCGAGGACGACCGCCTCGTACGCCTTGTCGAGGTTGCCGACGGTCTTGAAGGTGTAGCCGCCCGCCTCGGCGAACGCGGCGTACTTCTTCTCCAGCGGCTCACGCCGCACGAGCGCCTCGCGCTGCACGGCCTCGAGCGCGGCCCGGCACTCCTTCGTCCCGACCGTCTCGAAGAACTCGTCGTAGGCCGAGTCCTCCTTGTTCACGACGTCGTTCGGGGCGACGTACGCGACGACGCCGTCCATGTCCTTGGGGTAGAAGCGCTCGTAGTACGTCGCCGTCATGCCGCCCTTCGAACCGCCGGTCGCCACCCACTTCTTGTCGTAGATGGGCTTCAGCGCCTTGAAGATGCGGTGCTGGTCGCTCGCGGCCTGCCAGATGTCGAGCTTGGACCAGTCGGCGGGCTCGGGGCGGGACGGCGTGAAGAAGCGGTACTCCATGGAGACCTGGTTGCCGTCGATGATCCGCGTCGGCTCGCTGCGGCTCGGGTTGGTCGAGACTCCGTAGCCGCTGGTGAAGAAGGCGGTGGGGCGGGCGGTGTCCTTGTGCAGCACCGTCAGGCGCTGCTTGAAGGTGCCCTTGGAGGGGTGCCGGTGGTCAATCGGCTGGGTGTAGTTGAGGACGAAGTAGCGGTAGCCGGTGTACGGCTTCTCCTCTATCAGGCTCATGCCCGGTATCGCGAGGAGCCGGTCCTTTATGTCCGTGGCCGAAGCATCGGCCGTCGTGTCGTTGGCCCGCGGCTCGGCGGCGGTGGCCGCCCCTGCCGCGCCCACTGTGCCGACGGTGCCTATGAGCACCACTAGCGACAGCAGCCATCTGAGCGCCTTGCGCATGCACTCTCCCCTAAGTTCGCGATTGCGTCCGCCGGAACTTATCGGAGCAACTCGCTCACTTCTAGGGGCTCTTGCGTCACACCAGGACGCAGTACGTCACAAAGAGGGCACTCCACCCGGAACTGCTCTCGGAACCGCTCTCAGCACAGGATCCAGCCGGAGCTGGTGCTCCCCGAGCCCACCGTCCCCTTCACCCACACGCACCTGCGCCCCGCGTGCACCGTCACCGGGCCCGCGTGATGGGTGTACTGACCCGCGTCCTTGGCGGGGCGGTTGCCGCGGGCCTGGACGCTGACGGACATGGTCTTGCGGGCGCCGGGGCGCTTGGCGACGGTGACGGCGCAGACGTATCCGCGCTTCTTGTAGATCTCGACCTTGCCGGTGCTGAAGGCGAGAGTGCGCACCTTGTGGCCGGCACAGCGGGCCACCGAGACCTGCGCCTGCGCCGTGCCGGCGCCTATGAGCCCGACCAGGACGGAAGCAGCAAGGACGGCGGCACCGAGCGCGAGACGCCGCCGTATTCGACCGTTGCCCACCGGTTCCCCTCCCGCCACTTCCGCATCAGCGTACTGATGTACGGACGCGTCCCGTAGGGGGCGCGGTTGCGAAGCGGTCCCGATTCTTCGCGGCGATCACGCAGCCGAGGGCTCCGCCTCCCCCACGAACGTCCGCCACAGCCGCGCGTAACGCCCGTCGAGCGCGAGCAGCTCGTCGTGGGTGCCGTCCTCGGCGACCTGGCCGTGGTCCATCACGATCACGCGGTCCGCGCGGGCTGCGGTGGTGAGGCGGTGGGCGACGACCAGGGTGGTGCGCCTGCCCGCGATGCGGTCGGTGGCCTGGTTGACCTGCGCCTCGGTGGCGAGGTCGAGGGCGGCGGTCGCCTCGTCGAGGAGCAGGATGTCCGGGTCGACGAGCTCGGCGCGGGCCAGGGCGATCAGCTGGCGCTGTCCCGCGGAGAGGTTGCGGCCGCGCTCGGAGACCTCGTGGAGGTAGCCGCCGTCCAGGGTGGCGATCATGTCGTGGGCGCCGACCGCGCGGGCCGCGGCCTCGACATCGGCGTCCGTGGCGTCAGGGCGGCCGTAGGCGATCGCGTCGCGCACCGTGCCCGCGAAGAGGTAGGCCTCCTGCGGGACGACACCGAGGCGGTGGCGGTACGAGGTCAGGTCGAGGGAGCGCAGATCCGTGCCGTCCACCGTCACGCGGCCGCCGGTCGGGTCGTAGAACCGGGCGACCAGTTTGACCAGGGTCGACTTGCCCGCGCCGGTCTCGCCGACGAAGGCGACGGTCTGCCCCGCGGGTATCCGCAGGCGGACGTCGCTCAGGGCCTCCTCCGGTTCGTCGGCGGAGCCGTACGCGAAGTCCACGTCCTCGAAGGCGATCTCGCCGCGCAGGGACAGGACGTCGAGCGGCTCGTCCGCGGCCTTGGTCGAGGTCGGCTCCTGGAGGAGTTCCTGGATGCGGCCGAGCGAGACGGTGGCCTGCTGGTAGCCGTCGAAGACCTGGGAGAGCTGCTGGACGGGTGCGAAGAACAGGTCGATGTAGAGGAGATAGGCGACGAGGGCGCCCGTCGTCAGGGTGCCCGCCTCCACGCGGCCCGCACCGACCATCAGGACCGCCGCCGCCGCGACCGCCGAGAGCAGCTGCACGAACGGGAAGTAGACGGAGATCAGCCACTGCCCGCGGATACGCGCGCTGCGGTAGTCGGCGCTGGCGTCGGCGAACTTCCTTCCGCCGGAGCGCTCGCGCCGGAAGGCCTGCACGATGCGCAGGCCCGCGACGGACTCCTGGAGGTCGGCGTTGACCACGGACACCCGCTCACGGGCGAGTTCGTACGCCTTGACGCTGGAGCGGCGGAAGAAGAACGTACCGATGATCAGCGGCGGCAGCGTCGCGAAGACGACGAGCGCGAGCTCCACGTCGATGACGACGAGCGCGACCATGATGCCGAAGAAGGTGACGACGGAGACGAAGGCGGTGACCAGACCCGTCTGCAGGAAGGTGGAGAGGGCGTCCACGTCCGTCGTCATCCGGGTCATGATGCGCCCGGTCAACTCCCGCTCGTAGTAGTCGAGTCCGAGCCGCTGGAGCTGGGCGAAGATCTTCAGACGGAGGGAGTAGAGCACCCGCTCGCCCGTCCGTCCCGTCATCCGCGTCTCGCCGATCTGCGCCGTCCACTGGACGAGCACGGTGAGCAGGGCGAGCCCGGAGGCCGCCCACACCGCGCCGAGCGCGAGCTGCGAGACACCCTCGTCGATGCCGTGCCGGATCAGCACGGGGAGGAGCAGGCCCATGCCCGCGTCGATGGCGACGAGGAGGAGGGCGAGCAGCAACGGCTTACCGAACCCGGCGAGGAGGCGGCGCAGCCCGTAGGAATCCTCGGGAGTGACGGCCCGCGCCTCGTCGATGCCGGGGGTGTCGGTCGCCGGGGGCAACGCGTCGACCTGGGCGAGGAGTTCGGGCGTCGCGGGCATCCCGGACAGCGCGGTGTCCTTGGGCTCGCGGTCGCCGACCCAGAGCTGCGGGGTGATGCCGCGCTCGGCGTCGAACTCGGCGTCGAGCTCCTCGCGCAGGGAGGTGTCCTCGGGGATCTCGACCGGGACCGCGTGGCCGGGCGATACGCCGCCGAGCTCGTCGGGGTCGGTAAGGAGGCGCCGGTAGAGCGGGGAGTTGCCGGTCAGCTCCTCGTGCGTGCCGATGGCGGCGAGGTGTCCGTCTTCGAGTACGGCGATGCGGTCGGCGAGATTGAGGGTGGACCGGCGGTGGGCGATGAGGAGAGTGGTACGCCCAGCCATGACGCCGCGCAAAGCTTCGTGGATCTCGTGCTCGACCTGCGCGTCCACCGCCGACGTGGCGTCGTCGAGGACGAGCAGCCGGGGGTCGGTGAGGATGGCGCGGGCGAGCGCGATGCGCTGGCGCTGACCGCCGGAGAGGGTGAGCCCGTGCTCGCCGACGGTGGTGTCGTATCCGTCGGGCAGCTCGGATATGAAGCGGTCCGCCTGCGCGGCGCGGGCCGCGGTCGCTATCTCCCCCTGGGTGGCGTCCGGCTTTCCGTACGCGATGTTGGCGCGCACGGTGTCGGAGAAGAGGAAGGAGTCCTCGGGCACGAGCCCGATGGCGGCGCGCAGCGAGTCGGCCGTGAGCTCGCGCACGTCGTGCCCGCCGATGAGGACGGCGCCGTGCGTCACGTCGTAGAAGCGGGGAAGCAGCAGCGAGACGGTGGACTTCCCGCTGCCGGACGAGCCGACGACGGCGAGGGTCTCGCCGGGCCTGATCTCGAAGGAGAGCCCGTCGAGGACGGGGCGGCTGTCCTCGTACGCGAAGGACACGTCGTCGAACTCGACGGTCGCCGGAGCGTCGGCGGGCAGCTCCTTCTTGCCGTCCTCCATCGTCGGCTCGGTGTCGATGAGTTCGAGCACGCGCTCGGCGCCGGCCCGTGCCTGCTGCCCGACAGTGAGGACCATGGCGAGCATCCGCACCGGGCCGACGAGCTGGGCGAGATAGCTGGAGAAGGCGACGAACGTACCGAGCGTGATCTGCCCGCGCACCGCGAGCCAGCCGCCGAGGGCCAGCATCGCGACCTGCCCGAGCGCGGGCACGGCCTGCAGGGCGGGCGTGTACTTGGAGTTCAGCCGGATGGTGCGAAGGCGTCCCGCGAAGAGCTTGCGCCCGACCTCCCTGAGCTTCCCGGTCTCCTGCTCCTCCTGACCGAAGCCCTTCACGACGCGTACGCCGGACACGGAGCCGTCGACGACTCCGGCGACGGCGGCGGCCT
This sequence comes from Streptomyces sp. NPDC059037, assembly GCF_042740015.1. Taxonomy (NCBI): domain Bacteria; kingdom Bacillati; phylum Actinomycetota; class Actinomycetes; order Kitasatosporales; family Streptomycetaceae; genus Streptomyces; species Streptomyces sp. NPDC059037. The sequence continues at coordinate 10,876 of NZ_JBHYIG010000018.1, read as the reverse complement.
GGGCCTGCGCGTACCAGGTCGAGGGGTGCAGTCGGTTGCGGCTGCGCTTGGCGATGAACCACAGGGCGGGGGCGACGGCGAGCGCGACGAGGGTGAGGGGCAGCGAGAGCCACGCCATGATCACGAGGGAGATCACGAAGAGCAGGATGTTGCCGATGGTCATCGGCAGCATGAAGAGCAGGCCCTGGATCAGCTGAAGGTCGCTCGTGGCCCGCCCGACGACCTGCCCGGTGGACAGCTCGTCCTGCCGCCGCCCGTCGAGCCGGGTGATCGTGTCGTACATCTCGGTACGGAGATCGTGCTGGACGTCGAGGGCGAGGCGGCCGCCGTAGTAGCGGCGGATGTACGTCAGCACGTACACGATGACGGCGGCGCCGATGAGGGCTCCCGCCCAGGGGAGCATGGACCGGGTCCGGTCCTCGACGACGTCATCGATGATCACCTTGGTGATCAGCGGGACGAGCGCCATGACGGCCATGCCGCCGAGCGAGGCCCCGAGCGCGAGCACGACGTCCTTCGGGTACCGCCAGGCGTACCCGGTCAGCCGTCTCGCCCAGCCGGATACCTCCGGCCCGACCCCGCCCCGTTGCTCCGCCACCAGATGCCTCCCGTCGACCTGACCTGCCGAGAGGCACAACCTGATGGGGCGCTGATTTCATCCCGCTGCAACAAAGAGGGGTCGGAGGTCCTAGGACCCCGGGACCGCCACGAACGCCTCCTGCGGCGTGTCCGTCGGGGTGTAGCGCCTGGCAGCGGGGGTCGTGGGCGTCAGGTCCTTGTGGACGGCCTTGGCCACGCCCTGGATGGTGGTGACGCCGTAGTCCATGGTGCTGTTGCCGTGGGTGAGCACGGAGATCGTGTAGTCGTGGCCGCCGCCCTTGAACGCGCCGATGCTGTGCACCCGCCAGCCGTGGGTCGAGCGCTGCAGCCAGCCGTTCTTGACGTGGATCTGCACGCCGGACGGCGCGCCCGCCGGGGTGCCCCAGCGCTGTGCGGAGACGACCTTGCCCATCAGCTTGAGGATGTAGGCGCGCGCGTTGTCGCTCAGGACGGAGTTCTTGGCGGTGATCAGAGCGAGGAGCTTCTGCTCGTCGGCCGCGTTGATCCGGGTCAGGCCCCAGTAGCCGCCGGATCCCGGCACCGTCTTCGTCATCTTGGCGGCCCTGAGGAACGCGTTGATCTTTCCCGTGCCCAGCTGACGCCAGAGCTTGCTGGTCGCCGCGTTGTCCGACTTGGTGATCATGGCGTACGCGAGGTCCGACTCACGGGCCGACAGCTTCCGCCCGGTCTTCTTCGCATCCCACAGCAGCGTCGCGAGGACGGTCGTCTTGACGACGCTCGCCGAGTCGAACGAGGTGGTCGGGCGCAGGGTGCAGGTGGTCTTGGTGGTGCGGTCGTGGAGACCGACCGCGACCGTGCCCCTGCGGTTCTTCAGCGCCGCCGTGATGTCCTTCGTCAGCTTGGCGGCCAGGCCGGCCTGCGCGGAGGTGCAGATGACCTTCGGTGCCGTCGCGGCGACGGCGGGCGTGGCCGTCGCGGCGGTGCCGAGCGGCACGAGCACTCCGGCGGCGAGGCCCGCCGAGAGCACGCGGGCACGCCTGGACATCCCGGATATCGGGTGAGTCATCGGAGTCTTCCCATCCCCTTGGGTCCGTACAAGACCCTCGGGGTCCGTACAAGCGCGCCCCCCGGCGCACTCACCCCGCATGACTCACCGGTACCGGTCGAGGTTGTACGACTTTGGAACGGATGACCGATCCGTGACGAGCCCGTGTCCCAATGGTCACCACGTGCCCAGGTGCAGCAGAGTCCCGACGTCACCCGCTCTTCGCGGTGTGGCGCCGGGACTCTGCTGCGATCGGCGTCGGCTCAGATATGCGTCGGCTCGAACATCCGCAGGACCGCCGGAAGCACCACCACCGAGGGGCCGGGCTCCGCGAGCGCCTTCGCAAGGTCGTCGCGGAGGGCCTCCGGCGTCGTCCGGACCCCCGGCACCCCGAAGGACTCCGCGAGCGCGACGAAGTCGGGCCGCGACAGTTCCGTCGCCGTGGGTTCGCCGAAGGCTTCCGCCATGTACTCGCGCAGGATGCCGTAGCCCCCGTCGTCCACGATCAGCCAGGTGACCGGCAGGTCGTGCTGCTTGGCCGAGGCCAGTTCCGCGATGGAGTACATCGCGCCGCCGTCGCCCGAGACGGCGAGGACCGGCTTCGAGGGGTCAGCGGCCGCCGCTCCCAGCGCCGCGGGGAAGCCGTAGCCGAGGCCGCCCGCGCCCTGGGCGGAGTGCATCGTGTTCGGGTGGCGGGCGTCGAAGGCCGACCACGCCCAGTACGCCAGGATCGTCATGTCCCAGAAGGACGGGGACATGTCCGGCAGGGCCGCGCGCACCGACGCGAGGACCTGCTGCTCCAGGGCGAGGTCCTGGGCGGCGATCCGCTCCCGGACCTTGGCGAGGACCGCCGCGACCCGCTCAGCGGCCGAGGGGTCCTCGCGGGGGGCGTCGATCGTCTCCAGGAGCGCGGAGAGCGCGAGGCGCGCGTCCGCGTGGATGCCGAGCGCCGGGTGGTTGGACTCCAGCTTCCCGGCGTCCGCCTCGATCTGGATGACCCGGCCGCGCGGCTTGAACGTGTGGTAGTTCGAGGAGAGCTCGCCCAGACCGGAGCCGACCACCAGGAGGACGTCCGCGTCCTCCAGGAAGTCCGTCGTGTACCGGTCCTCCAGCCACGACTGGAGCGAGAGCGGGTGCTCCCAGGGGAACGCGCCCTTGCCGCCGAAGGTCGTGACGACCGGGGCGTTCACCAGCTCGGCGAGCGCGAGCAGCTTGCCGCTCGCGTCCGAACGGACGACTCCGCCGCCTGCGATGATCGCCGGGCGCTCGGCCCGGGACAGCAGGTCGGCCGCCACGGCGGTCAGCTCGGGGCGCGGCACGACCTCGTCCGGGGTCGCGTCCATGGCCGTGACGACGGGCAGCGTCGTCTCCGCGAGCAGCACGTCCTGCGGGATCTCCACCCACACCGGGCCGTGCGGTGCGGTCAGCGCCGACTCCCAGGCCGCCGCGATCGCGGAGGGGATCTGCGAGGCCGTGCGGACCGTGTGGACGGACTTGACCACGTCCCTGAACGAGGCCTGCTGGTCGCGCAGCTCGTGCAGATAGCCGTGCCGGCCGCCGCCGAGGCCCGCCACCGGGACCTGGCTGCCGATCGCAAGGACGGGTGACGACCCGGCCGCCGCCTCCTGGAGCGCGGCGAGCGAGGTCAGCGCGCCGGGGCCGGTGGACAGGAGCAGCGGGGCGACCTCTCCGGTGATCCGGCCGTACGCGTCCGCCGCGAAGCCCGTGTTGTTCTCGACGCGCAGTCCGACGTACGAGAGGGACGAGCGGCGCAGGGCGTCGAACATGCCGAGCGCGTGCTGTCCGGGGAGGCCGAAGACGGTCGTCGCGCCGAGGCCCTGCAGGCTCTCGACGACGAGGTCGCCGCCGTTGCGCCCGGCGGGCGGGTTGAGGGCGGCCTCAGTCTGACGCGGCGTGGGGCGCAGCACCAGGTCGTGGTCGTGGGTCATGCGACGTCTTCTCCTTCTCGCCCGGGCTGCGGCCCCGGCGGGCGCTGCGGCCGCCGGGCCGCGCGCGGCGGCCCGGCGTGTCCTGGTGTCCTACAGCCTTGCGGCCGTGGTCACTTCGCGTTCTGGTCCGCACCGGCGGCGCGGTCTGCGGCGATCTGCCTGCTCATGATCGTCGTCAGCTCGTACGCGGTGTGCGAGGCGGCGACGGCCGTGATCTCCGCGTGGTCGTAGGCGGGGGCGACCTCGACGACGTCCGCCGATACGAGGTTGCAGGAGGAGAGCCCCCGCAGGATCTCCAGGAGCTCGCGCGACGTCATGCCGCCCGCCTCCGGAGTGCCGGTGCCGGGCGCGTGGGCCGGGTCCAGGCAGTCGATGTCGATGGAGATGTACAGCGGGCGGTCGCCGATGCGCTGGCGCAGCTGGTCGGCGACCTCGTCGGCGCCGCGGCGGTAGATGTCCGCCGACGTGACGATGCCGAAGCCCATCTTCTCGTCGTCCGTGAGGTCCTGCTTGCCGTACAGCGGGCCGCGCGTGCCGACGTGGGAGAGCGCCTCGGTGTCGAGGATGCCTTCCTCGACGGCCCGGCGGAACGGCGTGCCGTGCGTGTACTCGGCGCCGAAGTAGGTGTCCCAGGTGTCCAGGTGGGCGTCGAAGTGCAGCAGGGCGACCGGGCCGTGCTTCTTGGCGACGGAACGCAGCAGCGGCAGGGCGATGGTGTGGTCGCCGCCCAGCGTCATCATGCGGGCGCCCGAGCCGAGCAGGTCGTCCGCGGCGGCCTCGATCGTCTCGACGGCCTCGTTGATGTTGAACGGGTTGGCGGCGATGTCGCCCGCGTCCGCGACCTGCGCGAGCGCGAAGGGCGATGCGTCCTGCGCCGGGTTGTACGGACGCAGGAGGCGCGAGGCCTCGCGGATCGCGTTGCCGCCGAAGCGGGCGCCGGGGCGGTACGAGACACCGCTGTCGAAGGGCACGCCGACCACGGCGATGTCCGTCTTGCCGCCGACCTCGTCGAGACGGGGCAGCCGTGCGTACGTCGCCGGGCCCGCGTACCGGGGAATGCGGGAGGAGTCGACGGGGCCGCGGGGGGGCGGGGTCTCGGCGCTGGTCATGGTCGGTTTCCTCCTGCTGATGCGAGTGCTGCGTTTTGCGAGTGCTGCGTTTTCAAGTGTCGCGCGGCCCACTGACAGTGAGCACCATCGGAGGGCGGCGCGCTGAGCTAGACGGTGGTCGTTACTGGTTCTGCCGTCTCCTGCGTTCCCCGCCCGGCGAGCCGCTCGCGCCACGCGGCGAGCACCGCCGCGTCGGTCGGCTTTGTGGCGAGGGAGACGACGACGTACACGGCAAGGGACGTCAGGAGGCCGTAGTAGATGGGCTCGTTGGCGAGGATTCCGTAGCCCCACATGAGCCCGATGACCGAGAGGCCACCCGCGGCGACGGCCGCGAGCGCGCCGTCCGCGGTGCCGCGCCGCCACAGCAGGCCGCCGAGGATCGGCACGAGAAGGCCGGCGACGAGCAGGTTGTAGGCGACGGTCAGCGCCTGGACGACGTCGTTGAGCGCGATGGCGATACAGACGACGGCGATGCCCATGATCAGGATGAAGAGGCGGTTGCCCTTCACCTCGTCGTGCGGCTCGTCGTTCGTTCCGTCGGCCTTGACGACGCCCCGCAGCCGCGACCAGATGTCGTTGTTGGCGACGGTGGCGCAGGCGATCAGCGCTCCGGAGGACGTGGACATCACGGCGGCGAGGGCCGCGGCGAGGACCAACCCCCGTACGCCCATGGGCAGTTCGTCCCTGACGATCGTGGCGAAGGCCGCGTCCGCGCTCGGCAGCTTCGGGTACATGACCTTGGCCGCCGTGCCGATGACGGCGCCCGCGATCGCGTAGACCAGACAATACGTACCGGCGACGGTGCCTCCGTAGCGGGCGACCTTGTCGCTGCGCGCGGTGAAGACGCGCTGCCAGATGTCCTGCCCGATGAGCATGCCGAACGTATAGATCAGTACGTACGTGAAGATCGTCTCGCCGCCGATGCCCAGCGGGTCGAAGTACTCGGTGGGCAGCTTGGCCTTCATCTCGCTGAAGCCACCGGCCTTGACGACCGCGATGGGCAGCAGCAGGAGCAGCACGCCGATGGTCTTGACCACGAACTGCACCATGTCGGTGAGCGTGATCGACCACATGCCGCCGAGCGTCGAGTACGCGACGACGATGGAGCCGCCGAGGATGATCGCGAGCGTGCGGTTCATGTCGAAGATGACGTCGAAGATCGTGGCGTACGCGATGGTCGAGGTGACCGCGAGCATCAGTGTGTACGCCCACATGACGACTCCGGAGATGACGCCCGCGCGGCCGCCGTACCGGAGGTCGAGCATCTCGGAGACGGTGTAGACCTTCAGGCGGGCGATGCGCGCCGAGAAGAAGACGCTCAGCGCGAGCAGGCCGAGGCCGATGGTGACGACCATCCAGGCGCCGGAGAGCCCGTACTGGTAGCCGAGGCCGACGCCGCCGATGGTGGACGCGCCGCCGAGGACGATGGCTGCCATGGTCCCGGAGTACATCCACGGCCCGAGGCGGCGTCCCGCGACCAGGAACTCGCTCTTGGACTTGGCGCGGCGCATGCCCCACCAGCCCATGGCGAGCATGCCGGCGAGATAGACGACGATCACTGTGTAGTCGACGGCCATAAAGGGGGCCTCCTTCGCGCACCTCGGTGGCGTGTCGTGCAGATGGGGTCCGCAGCCTTCTCGAAGGTCTACAGATGGGGGTGATGACCGGCCGTGGGGACATCCGCCCGTACCCGCGGCCTGTGGTCGGCACGACCTTAGGTGGCCGGAAAGCAACGCTGAAGTGTACGTTTCATCCACTCTCCACGACCGAGATGGATGGAACATCCACCATGACCGACCCCACGGCCCCGCCGACCCCACCCGTCCCGCTCGCCGCGCTGCTCGCCCGCGAGGACCTGGGGCTGCGGCAGATCGCCGGGCCGGACGCGCGGGCGGCGGGGACGGCCGTGCAGTGGGTGCACACCTCGGAGATGGCGGACCCGTATCCGTATCTCCTGGGCGGCGAGCTGCTGTTGACGGCTGGCGTGCACATCACGGACCCGGCGGGCGCCGGGGTCTACCTCGACGACTACGTGGCGCGGATCGTCGAGGCGGGCGGCGCGGCGCTCGGCTTCGGCGTCGCGCCGGTGCACGACACGGTGCCGCGCGCCCTGGTCGAGGCCTGCGACCGCCACGGGCTGCCGCTGGTCGAGGTCCCGCAGCGGACCACCTTCAGCGGGGTCGCCCGCGCGGTGTGGCGGCTGATGGCCGAGGCCAGGCACGCGGAGCTGCGTCGAGTGACGGAGGCGCAGCAGGGCCTCGCCACGGCGGCGGCCAGGCCCGATCCGATCCCGGCGGTGCTGCGTCAGCTGGCGGCACGGCTCGGCGGGATCGCGGTGCTCTACGGCCCTGAGGGCACGGAGCTGCAGGCCGCGGGGCAGGCGCAGGAGGCCGCGGGGCAGGCGCAGGAGGCCGCCCGCGACGCGCTGCGGGAGCTGACCTCGGTCGTGCGGCGCGGTACGCCCGGCGCCCCCGCGTCCGCCGCCGACACGGCGGGGACCACACACCTGGCCGCCTATGCGCTCGGCGGCGGCCGCGGCTTCGCGCTCGGGATCGCCACGGACCGCCGCGAACCGGGCGACCACACCATCGCGGGAGCGGCGGTCGTGCTGCTCTCGCTGCTCACGGGAGAGCACCAGGGCGCCACCGAGGCGGCGCGCTCCTCCGCCCTCGTACGGCTCCTGGTGGGGGCCTCGCCGCAGGACGTCGGGCTTCTCCTGGGGAGCGATCTCTGGACCGTGGTGCACGCGCGCGGGGAGCGCACCGCGCTGGCCGCGTCCGCGCTCGCCGCCGCGCTCGGCAGCGCCCTGGTCGACCCGCGTGACGACGTCGTACGCCTCCTCGTCCCCGCCGACCGCGAGATCAGCCCCACGGACGGCTGGACCCTGGGCGTCTCCGGCTCCGTGCCGCCCGCCGACCTCGCGGCCGCCGACGCCGAGGCGGCCCGCGCCCTGCGCCGCGCGGAGGCCACCCGCCTGCCTCTCGTGCGGCATCACGCGAACGGCATCGCCGCCCTGATCGCCCCCGAGGAGGCCGACGCCCACGCGCGCGTACTGCTCGCCCCGCTGGCCGCCGGCGAACCACTGACCCTGACCCTGCGCACCTGGCTCTCCCTGCACGGCAGTTGGGACCGCACGGCAACGGCACTGGGGGTGCACCGCAACACCGTGCGCCAACGGATCGCGCGGTGCGCGACGCTCCTGGAGGCGGACTTGGACGACCCAGACGTCCGCATGGAACTCTGGTTCGCCCTGAACCGGGCCCCATAGGGGGCCGGGTCAGGGCGACCCGGGCCCCGTAAGGGGCGCGAGGAACTGCGCGCCCAGCCACAGCAGACCCGCAGACGAACGAAGCCCCACCCCCGCTCAAGCCAAGCGCAGCGCAGGGCAGCGCTTGGCGCAGATCACACGGCCCATGCTTCAAGACGCCCCGGCCCCGCGGCCCGAGCAACGGCACAATAGGAGCCATGCCGATACCCAGCCGTGCCGCGCTCGTCGACCACCTCGTACGCTCCCGCATCGCGGGCGACGTCGCCACCCCCCGCGAGAACAACCTCAGCCACTACAGGAAGCTCGCGAACGGCGACCGTCACTACTGGCTCGGCCTGGAGCTCGGCGACCGCTGGAGCGACGAGCAGGACGTCCTCGCGGTGATGGCCGAGCGGTGCGGTGTCATCGACGACGCGGAGTACCGGCAGGGGCAGGACACCATCGACCCGGAGCTGACGGTGGACGCCCTGGAGCGGATGGCCGCCCGTCTCCGGAAGGCGGCCGCCGGCAAGGAGCGGGTCCTTTTCGCGACCGGCCACCCCGGGGGCCTGCTCGACGTGCACCGTGCGACGGCGGCCGCCCTGCGCACGGCGGGCTGCGAGATCGTCGTCATCCCGGAGGGCCTCACCGCCGACGAGGGCATGGTCTTCCAGTTCGCGGACGTGGCGATGCTGGAGCGCGGCGCGACGCTGTGGCACACGCACTCCCCGGAGCCGATGAACGCGATCCTGGACGGCCTGGAGCGCGAGGGCCGCCCGCAGCCGAACCTGGTCGTCGCCGACCACGGCTGGGCGGGACGGGCCGGCCAGCGCGGCATCGACTCCGTCGGGTACGCGGACTGCAACGACCCGGCGCTGTTCATCGGCGAGGCCGAGGGCACCCTCCAGGTGACGGTCCCGCTGGACGACCACGTCACGAGCCCGCGCTTCTACGACCCGATGACGGCGTACCTCCTGGACGCGGCGGGACTCACTCCGGAGGCCTGATTCACGGCCCCGGGGCCCCGCTCACGGCCACGGGTTGAGGCCCTCCTCGCGCCGCTGCGCGAACCCGGGCGTCGGGTCCAGGTAGACGCGGCGTACGGCGGGGAACCGCTCGCGCAGCCGCCGCTCGGCCTGCTCACAGGCCCATTCGACCTGGGCCGCCGTGGAGGTGTCGCGGAAGTCGACCTTGGCGGCGACGAGCGCCTCGCGCGGCCCCTGCAGCAGCGTGGTCAGTTCGAGGACGGCCTCGACGTGCTCGGAGGCGAGGAGTTCCTCGCGGATGCGCTGCCGCGTCTCCTTGGGCAGCGGACGCCCGATGAGCAGCTCGGAGTTGGCGTGCCCGAGGACCCAGGCGACGTACACGAGCAGCACGCCGATGCACAGCGACGCGACGCCGTCCCACACGCCGGACCCGGTGAGCTGCGCGCCGAGCAGTCCGGCCGCGGCGAGCGCGAGGCCGGCGAGCGCCGCGGAGTCCTCGAGGACCACGGCCTTCACCGCGGTGTCGGGGGTGTGCCGCAGGTAGCGCCTGAGCTTCACCCCGAAGCGGTCCGCCTCGCCGCGCGCCTGCTTGAGGCCGGTGCGCAGCGAGTAGCTCTCCAGGACGAAGGCGACGCCGAGCACGATGTACGAGATGAGCGGGTCGCCCGGGTCCTCGCCGTGCGTGAGGGTGTGGATGCCGTCGTAGACGGCGAAGACTCCGCCGCCGACGAAGGTGGCGACCGAGGCGAGGAGCGCCCAGACGTAACGGGCGCCTCCGTAGCCGAGCGGGTGATCCTCGTCGGGGGGCCGCTCGCTGCTCTTGAGGGAGACGAGCAGCATCAGTTCGGTGACCGTGTCGGCCACCGAGTGGGCCGCCTCGGAGAGCATCGCGCTGGATCCGCTGATGATGCCGGCGACGGCCTTGGCGAGCGCGATGCCGAGGTTGGCGACGGCGGCGACGATGACGGTGAAGACGCTCTCGCCGCCAGACCCGGACGATGGCTCACTCATGTATCGGACGGTATGTCCGATCGGCGGCGGCCGCGAAACCGGGCCACCCGAAGGGACCCCTCAGCGGGGGACGCGGACCACGCCCTCCTGGATCACCGTCACCGCGAGCTGTCCGTCCTGCGTCCAGATGCGTGCCTGGCCGAGGCCGCGCCCGCCGGAAGCCGACGGCGACTCCTGGTCGTACAGGAGCCATTCGTCCGCCCTGAAGGGGCGGTGGAACCACATCGCGTGGTCGAGCGAAGCTCCGACGACGTCGCCGACCGCCCAGCCGCCCCGGCCGTGCGCGAGCAGCACCGAGTCGAGCAGCGTCATGTCCGAGACGTACGTGGCGAGGCAGACGTGCAGCAAGGGGTGGTCGGCCAGCTTGCCGTTGGTGCGGAACCACACCTGGGAGCGCGGCTCCCGCGGCTGCCCGACCGTGCCCCAGGGCGGCACGTCCGCATAGCGCAGATCGACGGCCGCGCGGGCCTCGACAAGGCGCTCGGCGACATCGGCCGGCAGATGGCGCGGCAGCATCTCGGCGGCGGTCGGCAGCGTCTCCGGGTCCGGCGCCGACGGCATCCCGGTCTGGTGCTCCAGTCCCTCTTCGTACGTCTGGAAGGACGCGGAGAGGTGGAAGATCGGCTGCCCGTGCTGGACGGCGACGACCCGGCGGGTGGTGAAGGAGCGGCCGTCACGGATCCGGTCGACGGTGTAGACGATCGGCGCTCCCGGGTCCCCGGCACGCAGGAAGTACGCGTGGAGGGAGTGAGCGGGCCGGTCGGCGGGGACGGTGCGTCCGGCCGCTACGAGCGCCTGGGCGGCCACCTGGCCGCCGAAGACGCGCGGGACGAGAGCCGAACGGCTCATGCCCCGGAAGATGTCCTCCTCGATCTGCTCCAGGTCGAGCAGATAGAGGGCGGTGTCTTATAAACAAAAACCAGCCCACCAGACCACGAAGGATCGCGGTTTGCGGGGTGGGGGTGGAT